>NZ_JBEXTZ010000017.1:0-103794 GCF_040614195.1 Amycolatopsis sp. NPDC006125 | reverse complement strand
GACGCCACCATCCCGCCCGGCGGCTACGTGTGCGGCGTCTGCGGCATGCCGACCGAGTCCGAGCCGTGCCGCGAGCACCAGCCGCGCGCCGCCGCGGATCACAAGCGGTCTCGTACCGCCCGGCCAGATCGGAGTCGGAGATCTCCTGCGCCCCGCCGAGGCACTCGGTGACGTCCTCGCCGGTGAGCTCGATGTGGATGCCGCCGGGGTAGCTGCCGAGCTTGTGGTGCACCTCGAAGAAGCCCTGGACCTCGTCGATGATGCGGTCGAAGTGGCGGGTCTTGTAGCCGCTGGACGACTCGTGCGTGTTGCCGTGCATCGGGTCGCACTGCCAGATCACCTTGTGGCCGGTGGCCTCGACCTTCTCCACGATGGCGGGCAGGACGTCGCGGACCTTGCCGTTGCCCATGCGGGAGATGAGGGTGACGCGGCCGGGCTGGTTGCGCGGGTCGAGGCGCTCGACGTACTCCACGGCCTGCTCGGGCGTGGTGGTCGGGCCGATCTTGACGCCGATGGGGTTGGCCAGCAGTTCGGCGAGGGCGATGTGGGCGCCGTCGAGCTGGCGGGTGCGCTCGCCGATCCACAGGAAGTGGGACGAGAGGTTGTACAGCTTCGGGTTGGCCGCGTTGGCGTTGTCCATCCGCAGCATGGCGCGCTCGTAGTCGAGCAGCAGGGCCTCGTGGCTGGCGAAGATCTCGGTGGAGTGCAGCGAGGTGTCGCTGACGCCGCAGGCGGACATGAACCGCAGGCCGCGGTCGATTTCGCCGGCCAGCGCCTCGTAGCGCTCGCCCGCGGGCGAGGTGCGGACGAAGTCCTTGTTCCAGTCGTGCACCTGGGCGAGGTCGGCCATGCCGGCGCCGGTGAGGGCGCGGACCAGGTTCATCGCCGCGCCGGAGTTGGCGTAGGCGCGGATCATGCGGCCCGGGTCGGGGACGCGCAGCTCGGGCTTGGCGACGAGCGAGTTGACGATGTCGCCGCGGTAGACGGGCAGGCCGAGCGCGTCGGTGCTGTTGGAGCGCGGCTTGGCGTACTGGCCCGCGATGCGCCCGACCTTCACGACGGGCAGGCTGGCGCCGTAGGTGAGGACGACGGCCATCTGCAGCAGCGTGCGCAGGTTGGCGCGGATGTGCGGCTCGGTGTTGGACTCGAACGTCTCGGCGCAGTCGCCGCCCTGGAGCAGGAAGGCCTCGCCGCGGGCGACCATGGCGAGGCGGTCCTGGAGCCGGTCGATCTCGGCGGGCACGGTGATGGGCGGCACGGCCTCGAGCAGGTGGCGGACCCGGCCGACCGCGTCGGCGTCGGGCCACTCCGGCTGCTGGGCGGCGGGGCGGGACAGGGCGTCGTCCAGCCGGGCACGCAGTTCCGGCGGCAGGGGCGGCAGCTCGGGAAGGGTGTCGACGGGCACGTCCACGGTCCAGTTCACCACCCCAGGATATGGGGTGCGCTGGGACGATCCGCCCCGAGGTGGTGGGGGCCACCCCGGGGCGGCGCCCTCAGCCCTGCCGCACCCGCTCCGGCTCGGGTTCCGGCTTCGCGCGGTCGCCGTGGCCCGGCCACCACGCGGCGCGGCCGATGAGCGCCGTGAGGCTGGGCACGAAGAACATCGCCATGACGAACGCCGCGACGAGGATCCCGAACGACAACGCGAACCCCATCTCGGCCAGCAGCGCGTTGCCGGCCAGCATCAGCGCGCCCAGCGAACCCGCCAGGATGACGCCCGCCGCGGCGATGGTCGGGCCCGTGTGACGCACCGCGAGCGCCGCCGCCTCACGCGGGGAATGACCGTTCTTCGCCTCTTCCCGCAGCCGGGCCATCATCAGGATGTTGTAGTCCGTCCCCAGCGCGACCACGAACATGTAGATGATCAGCGGGATCATGAAGATCAGCCCGGTCTCGCCGATCGCGTTCTGGAACAGCAGCGTCGTCGCGCCCAGCGTCGCCGCGAAGCCGAGGCCAACGGACGCCATCACGTACCACGGCGACACCACGCTGCGCAGCAGCAACGCCAGCACCAGCATGATCAGCACCGCCGCCACCGGGAACACCACCCGGTAGTCGCGGTTCATCGTGTCCTGGATGTCGACGTACACCGCCGTCTCGCCGCCGACCAGGGCCCGCGCGCCAGGCGGGGCGCCGTCGTGCGCGGCCGTCCGGAGCGGACCCGACACCGTGTCGATCGCCGCGTCCGAACTCGGGTCGTCGGTCAGGGTGACCGCGAAGTTGGCCGTCGCGCCGTCGGCGCTGACCTGCGGCTGCCCGACCTGCCCGACACCCGGCACGGCCCGCAGCCGCTCCCCGAACGACGGCAGCGCCGGGACGTCCAGCGCCCCGCTGTCGCTGTGCAGGTAGACGTTCGTCGGCGAGGTCGTGCCCGGCGGCAGGCCGCGCTCCAGCTGCCGCAGCCCGACCTGCGATTCGGCGGTGTCCGGCATCGACCCGGACGCCAGGTCGAAGGTCGGGTTGAAGTTGACCAGCCCGGCGGCCAGCGCGGCCATCACCACGCCGGACACGGCCGCGAAGATCGCCGGCTTGCGCCCGAGACCCCGGCCGATCGCGGCGAACCGCGCGCCCTTCGGCTCGGCGCGCCACGACTTCGACGGCCAGAACACCTTGGCGCCCAGCAGGGACACCACGGCGGGCACCAGGGTCAGCCCGGCCAGCAGCGTGACCGCGACCGCGATCGCCAACGACGGGCCCATCGACCGGAAGAACCCGAACAACGACAGGGCCATCGACAGGAACGCGATGATCACGACGGCCGCCGCGGACGTGATGGCCTCGCCGACGCGGCTCACCGCGGTGACCATCGCCTGTTTCGGTTCGTCCCCGGCGCGCAGGCGTTCGCGGAACCGGAACATCAGGAACAGGATGTAGTCGGTGCCGACGCCGAACAGCACCACGATCAGGATCGACGAGATCGACGCGTCGGTCTGCATCCCGAACAGCTTCACCACCCAGGAGATGAGGCCGTTCGCGATCTGCGACACGATGCCGATCAGCACGATCGGCAGCAACGCGATCACCGGGCTGCGGAAGATCACCAGCAGCAGCACGAGGATCAGCAGCACGGTCGCGATGCCGACCACGGCGTCCGCGCTGCCCGACGCCTCCTGCACGTCGAGCTGCTGCGCGACGGTGCCGGTGGTGGCGGCCTTCAGGTCGCCGCCGCCGAGCAACGCCTGCAGCTCGGTGCGGAACTGCTTGGCCGACGCGGTCAGCTGCTCGGCGTTGCCGGACGACAGCTGCGGCATCTTCACCGCGGAGATCTGCACGACGTTGTTGGGCGCCGGGGTGGGCGGCGAGATCAGCTCGACGTCCGGCAGGCGTTTCGCGGTCAGGCCGGCCAGCACTTCACCGGTCTTCTGGATGTCCGCCGCGGTGAGCGGAGCGTTGTCGCCGCGGTAGAACACGACGAGCATCGACGGGGTGAACGCGGTGGGAAACGCTTCCTGGCCCAGGGTCATCGCCTGGATGGACTCGTAGTCCCTGGGCAGTGCGTCGCTTTCGTCCGTGCTGCGGGGCAGCGCCGGCGCGGTGAAGATCACCACCACGGCCAGCACGACCCAGGCGGCGATCACCCACCAGGGCCGGTGTACGACCAACCGCCCCAGCCGGGCGAAGACGCCACGCTCGATGACGGGTTCTTGCCTCGCGGAGGTCATGCCCCATTCACCCCCCGCGAAGCTGAGAACCGGGAAGAGCCCTAGGACGTGTCCTCAAAGTTGGAGATTCGACCTGGTTTGATCTTGAGTTGTGGTGCGTAGGCACGAGCTGACTGATGAGCAGGGGCAGGTGATCGAGCCATCGCTGCCGGCGTCGGGGACGAAGGGACGTCCGCGGGTCGATGACCGCCGGGTGATCAACGGGATGTTGTTCAAGGCCAAGACCGGGGTGGCTTGACGTGACTTGCCGGAGCGGTATGGGCCGTGGAAGACGGTCTACAACCGGTTCTGGCGCTGGTCACGAACCGGCACTCTGTCCGCGTTGGTGGCACGGTTCGTGTGATCGCCGAGGCGATCGACGAACTCGACCGCGAAGTCTCGGTCGATTCCAGCATCGCGCGGGCGCATCAGGACGCTGCCGGCGCCCGCCGCATGACCGCGTCCCACACAGGGGGAAGCGCACTCGTGCGGCGGACACAGCGAACCACATGATCATGCCATCGGCCGGTCCCGCGGCGGACCAACCACCAAGATCCACCTCGCCTGCGACGGCCACGGACGGCCCTTTGTCGACCCTGTTGACCGGCGGCAACGTCAACGACTGCGTCATGTTCACGCAGGTCATGGCAGGCATCGAGTTCCACCAGCCAGGCCCGGGCAAGACCGCCACCTCCTACCGGAGCATGATCGACCTGGCCACACTGCTCATCTGGCTTTGAGGACAGGCCCTAGGACATCGCTTTCCACTCATGAGCCAGGAGCCCGAGCAGCACCTCATCGAGGAACTCGCCCATCACCCAGGCCGACTTGCGCAGCACGCCCTCCCGCACGAAGCCGTTGCGCTCCGCCGCGCGCAGCATCGCGTAGTTGTCCGCCAGCGTCTCGATCTGCAGCCGCTGCAGGCCGCGCACCACGAAGCCGTAGTGGCACAGCACCGCGACCACGTCGCTGCCGTAACCCTTGCCGCGCGCGGACGGCAGCAGTCCCAGCCCGATGTGCGCGGTGCGGTTGTGCGTGTCGATGCCCCACAGGTTCGCGGTGCCGATCAGCGTGTCGCCCGCCAGCTCCACGATCGAGAACGGGACGTGTTCCGCCACGCTGTCGTCGACGTGCAGCCGCCGGTCCTTCGAGCTCGGCGAGATCGGCCGCCACGGCCGGCTTTCCGCCCGGGAACCGCCCTCCACGTCGTCGTAGAGCTCGGTCCGCAGGATCGGGATGTCCTCCTCGTACCGGGCCCGCAGCCCGACCTTCTCGCCCTTCAGCATGCGGGCTTCCTATCCGACCGGGCCGGGCCGCGGCAACCGAATATGAACTACCGCGCAGCCGCCGCGTTGTAGAGCGCCTCCGCGTCCGCGCCGAAGTACGGGCCGAACATCACGCCGGGCAGGAAGGTGTAACCGAAGCTGTTCACCGAGTTCTGGATGCCGGTCCCGGTCGCCTCGTCGAAGCTGAGGAACCACGGGCCGCCGCTGGAACCGCCGGTCATGTCGCAGCGCATTCCGAGGTCGTTGCTGCCGAACGTGTCGTTGAAGGTCCGGCCGGCGCAGTAGGTCAGTTCGCTGCCGTCGTACGGCGGCTCGGCGGGGTAGCCGAAGCTGTGCATCGCCTGGCCGCGCGGCTGGTTGAACGCGATGCCCTGCGAGCCGACGACATCCGTCAGGTACTGGCCGTTGAGCGGGGCCACCACGGCGGCGCCGACGTCGTAGTTGAGGTCCTCGTTCGCCTGCCACTGCGGCGTGGTGAGGGTCGTGGTGGCGGCCCACTCGCCGTACGGGGCGTTGCCGTTGTCGTAGCCCGGCACGAAGACCCAGTTGGTGTGCCAGCTGCCCTCGAACTTCACGCAGTGCCCGGCGGTGATGACGACGCTGCGGTTGGCGCTGGTGACCGCGTCGCCGCTGCACGAGGCCGGGGAACCGTTGAAGGTGAAGAACACCCGGCCCGCGGTGCGCGTGACCGCGCCGCCGCCGGCCCACGGGTCGCCGGTGCTGACCTTCGAGGTCCGCGACGGGAGCAGGCGCGGCACCGCGGCGCGGACGTCGGCGCCGAGGTCGCGGGCGGCGGTCACCAGGCCGTCGAGCGGCTTGGCGGAGCGCATCTTCTCCGGCGTCCAGTACTCCGCGGCACCGGCGCCGTGGACGTGGACCGCCGGGCCGGGCGCCGCCGTGGCCGGCGCGTTGAACACGGCCGTGGTGACCGCGGCGACCGCCGCGAGAACCAGTGCCCGGATACCTGTTCGCTTCATGACGCCACCCGTCTGCCGGTCGATCCGTTGTCACCGAAAGTTAGGCGGGCGCGACGGGGTGAACAATCGGCCGTTCGGGCCCAGGGTGAGCCCGAACGGCCGATGCGCGTTATTTGGTTGCGTTACCCGGAGAGTTACACCACAGCGAGCGGCAGAGCCGTCGGGTGCACCGGGGCCGGCAGGTCCGACGCGCCGGTCAGGTAGGCGTCGACGGCGTTGGCCACCGAGCGGCCCTCCGCGATCGCCCACACGACCAGCGACGCGCCGCGGTGGGCGTCACCGCAGACGAACACGCCCGGGGCCTCGGTCTGCCAGTCCGGGCCGCACGAGATGGTGCCGCGCCGGGTCAGCCGGATGCCCAGGTCGTCGAGCAGCCGCATGTGCTCCACGCCCTCGAACCCGATGGCGAACAGCACCAGGTCGGCCGGGATCTCCTCGATCTCGTCCGACACCGGCAGCACCTCGCGGCGCCCGGTCTCCGGGTCCTTGACGACCTTGACCTGCTGCAGCTCGATCGCGCGGACGTGCCCGTTCTCGTCGCCCACGAACCGCCGCACGGCGACACCGAACTTCCGCTCGCCGCCCTCCTCGTGCGCCGGGTAGGTGCGCAGCACGTACGGCCACGTCGGCCACGGCGACCGCTCGTCGTCGCGGGTCGTCGGCGGCATCGGGTACTGGTCCAGCTGGACCACCGAGGCCGCGCCCTGGCGGATCGCGGTGCCGTAGGAGTCGGCGCCGGTGTCACCGCCGCCGATGATCACCACGTGCTTGCCGTGCGCGTGGACCGGCGACGGGCCGTCGCCCTCGCATTGCTTGTTGGCCGGCACCAGGTGCTCCATCGCCAGGTGGATGCCCTTGAGCTCCCGGCCGGGCGTGGTGGTGTCGTCCCGGCCGCGCAGCGCGCCGACGGCGAGCACGACCGCGTCGTAGCGGGCCCGCAGCTCCTCGACGGTGATGTCGACGCCCACCTCGCAGCCCGTGACGAACTGCGTGCCCTCCTTCTTGAGCTGGGCCAGGCGCTTGTCGAGGTGCTTCTTCTCCATCTTGAACTCGGGGATGCCGTAGCGGAGCAGCCCGCCGAGCCGGTCGTCCCGCTCGAAGACGGTGACGTCGTGCCCGGCGCGGGTGAGCTGCTGGGCGGCGGCGAGCCCGGCCGGGCCGGACCCGACCACGGCGACGCGCTGACCGCTGGCCACCTCGGCTACCTGCGGCTGGGCCAGGCCCAGCTCCCACGACTTCTCCGCGATCGTCGCCTCGACGCGCTTGATCGCGACCGGCCCGCCGGACAACGGCGAGATGGACAGCGTGCAGCCCGCCTCGCACGGCGCCGGGCACAGCTTCCCGGTGAACTCCGGGAAGTTGTTGGTGGCGTGCAGCCGGTCGCTGGCCGCGGTCCAGTCACCACGGCGCACCAGGTCGTTCCACTCCGGGATCAGGTTGCCCAGCGGGCAGCCGGAACCGGCCGAGTGGCAGAACGGGATGCCGCAGTCCATGCAGCGGGTGGCCTGGGTGCGCACCTGCTGGTCGCGCTCGGCCGGTTCGAGGTCGACGTAGACCTCGCGCCAGTCCTCGGCGCGGTGCTCCTTGGGGCGCTTGGGCGGCTCGACCCGCTCGTACTTCAGGAAGCCCTTGGGGTCAGCCACGAGACGCCACCTCCATGATCGCCTCGTCGACGTCGCGGCCCGCGGCCTTCGCGGCCTTGGTCGCCTCCAGCACGCGCTTGTAGTCGCGCGGCATGACCTTCGTGAAGCTCGCCGACCGGCGCGGCCAGTCGCCGAGCAGCGACGCGGCGACCGCCGAGCGGGTGAGTTCGTGGTGACGGGTCACGATGTCCTTCAACCAGTTCAGATCCTCGGGCTCGAGCGGGAGCAGCTCGACCATCTCGCGGTTGACGCTGCCCTCGTCGAGGTCGAGGACGTAGCCGATACCGCCGGACATGCCCGCGGCGAGGTTGCGGCCGGTCGGTCCGAGCACCACGGCACGGCCACCGGTCATGTATTCGAAGGCGTGGTCGCCCACGCCCTCGGCGACGACGGTGGCGCCCGAGTTGCGTACGCAGAACCGCTCGCCCACATGCCCGCGCAGGAACATCTCCCCCGCGGTGGCGCCGTAGGCCAGCGTGTTGCCGGCGATGACCTGACGTTCAGCGGCGAACGTCGCGTCCGGGTGCGGCCGCACGATGATGCGGCCGCCGGACAGGCCCTTGCCGACGTAGTCGTTGGCGTCGCCCACCATCTCCAGCGTGACGCCGCGCGGCAGGAACGCGCCCAGCGACTGCCCCGCCGACCCGGTGAGCCGGATGTGGATCGTGCCGTCGGGCAGGCCCTCCCCGCCGTAGCGGCGGGTGATCTCCGAGCCCAGCAGTGTGCCGACGGTGCGGTTGACGTTGCGCACCGGCAGTTCCAGCCGGACCGGGTGCGCGTCCTCCAGCGCCGCCTCGGACAACTGGATCAGCGTGCGGTCCAGAGCGTGCTCGAGGCCGTGGTCCTGCTCGCGGATCTTGCGCCGGGCGCCGCCGTACGGGGTGTCGGTCGGCATCTGGAAGATCGGCGACAGGTCCAGGCCGCTGGCCTTCCAGTGGTCGACGGCGTCGTCGGTGTCCAGCACGTCGGCCCGGCCGATCGCCTCGTCCAGGGTGCGGAAACCCAGCTCCGCCAGCAGTTCCCGGACCTCCTGCGCGACGAACCGGAAGTAGTTCACCACGTGCTCGGCCTGCCCGGTGTAGCGCTTGCGCAGCTCCGGGCTCTGGGTGGCGACACCGACGGGGCAGGTGTCGAGGTGGCAGACGCGCATCATGATGCAGCCGGCCACGATCAGCGGCGCGGTCGCGAAGCCGTACTCCTCGGCGCCGAGCAGCGCGGCGACCACGACGTCGCGGCCGGTCTTCATCGCGCCGTCGACCTGCACGGTGATGCGGTCGCGCAGCCCGTTCAGCATCAGGGTCTGCTGGGTCTCGGCAAGGCCGATCTCCCACGGCGTGCCCGCGTGCTTGAGCGAGTTCAGCGGCGAGGCGCCGGTGCCGCCGTCGTGGCCGGAGATCAGCACGACGTCCGCGTGCGCCTTGGACACGCCGGCCGCGACCGTGCCGACGCCGAGCGAGCTGACCAGCTTCACGTGGATGCGGGCCTGCTCGTTGGCGTTCTTCAGGTCGTGGATCAGCTGCGCCAGGTCCTCGATCGAGTAGATGTCGTGGTGCGGCGGCGGCGAGATGAGGCCGACGCCCGGCGTGGAGTGCCGGGTGCGCGCGATCCACGGGTACACCTTGTTCGGCGGCAGCTGGCCGCCCTCGCCGGGCTTGGCGCCCTGCGCCATCTTGATCTGGATGTCGTCGGCGTTGACCAGGTACTCGCTCGTCACGCCGAACCGGCCGCTGGCGACCTGCTTGATCGCGCTGCGCCGCTCGGGGTCGTAGAGCCGCTCCGGGTCCTCGCCGCCCTCACCGGTGTTGGAGCGGCCGCCGATGCGGTTCATCGCGATCGCGAGCGTCTGGTGCGCCTCGGCCGAGATCGAACCGTAGGACATCGCGCCGGTGTTGAACCGCTTGCAGATCGACTCGACCGACTCGACCTCGTCGATCGGCACCGGGGCGCGGCCTTCCTTGCGGAACTTGAACAGCCCGCGCAGCGCGCCGCCCTCGCGGGACAGGCGGTGCACCTCTTCGGTGTACTTCCGGTACACCTCGTCGCGGCGCGTCTTGCTGGCGTGCTGCAGCAGGAACACGGTCTCCGGGGTGAACAGGTGCAGCTCGCCCTCGCGGCGGTAGGCGTACTCGCCGCCGCTGTCCAGGCGGCGGTGCACCCGGTCGGTGGGGTTGTCCGGGTACGCCCGGCGGTGCCGGACGGCGACCTCCTCGGCGAGCACGTCGAGACCGACGCCGCCGAGCTTGGACACCGTGCCGGTGAAGTACTCGTCGAGCAGTTCCTGCGACAGCCCGAAGGACTCGAACACCTGCGCCGCGGTGTAGGCGCCGACGGTCGAGATGCCCATCTTGGACATGATCTTCAGGACGCCCTTGACGAGCGCGTTGACGTAGTTGCGCACGGCCTTGCGCGGCTCGATGCCGGTGATCGCGCCCTGCGCGATCATGTCCTCGATCGTCTCGAAGGCCAGGTACGGGTTCACCGCGGCCGCGCCGTAACCGAGCAGCAGCGCGATGTGGTGCACCTCGCGGGCGTCACCGGTCTCGACGACGAGCGCGACGCGCAGCCGCTCCTTGGTGCGCACCAGGTGGTGGTGCACCGCGGAAACCAGCAGCAGCGACGGGATCGGCGCCATCTTGTGGTCGGAGTCCCGGTCGGACAGCACGAGCGTGCGCGCGCCCGCCGCGATCGCCTCGGACGCCTCGCGGCGCACCCGCTCGATCGCCTCCGCCAGCGCCTTGCCGCCGCCGTCCACTTCGAACAGTCCGGACAGGACGGTGCAGGCGAAGCCGGGCAGGTCACCGTCGTCGTTGATGTGGATGAGCTTGGCCAGCTCGTCGTTGTCGATGACCGGGTACGGCAGCTGGATGTGCCGGCACGAGGCCGGGCCAGGGTCGAGCAGGTTGCGCTCGGGACCCATGATCCGGCTCATCGAGGTGACCAGCTCCTCGCGGATCGCGTCCAGCGGCGGGTTGGTCACCTGGGCGAAGGCCTGTTTGAAGTAGTCGTAGAGCTGCCGCGAGCGCTTGGACAGCACGGCGGGCGGGGTGTCGGTGCCCATCGAGCCCAGCGGCTCGGCGCCCTTCTCGGCCATCGGCGCGAGCAGGATCTTCAGCTCCTCCTCGGAGTAGCCGAAGGCGAGCTGGCGGCGCAGCACCGAGTCGTGGCTCTGCGTGACGTGGTCGCGGTCCTGCAGGTCGGCCAGCTGCAGCAGGCCGGCGTGCAGCCACTCCTCGTACGGGTGCTGCTTCGCCAGCTCCGACTTGACCTCGTCGTCGGCGACGATGCGGCCTGCCTCGGTGTCCACCAGGAACATGCGGCCCGGCTTGAGGCGGCCCTTGGCGACCACCTGGTCCGGCGGCACGTCCAGGACGCCGGCCTCGCTGGCCAGCACGACGCGGTCGTCGGCGGTGCGCCACCAGCGGCACGGGCGCAGGCCGTTGCGGTCCAGCACCGCGCCGACGAGCGTGCCGTCGGTGAAGGTGACGCACGCGGGGCCGTCCCACGGCTCCATCAGGCTGGCGTGGAACTGGTAGAACGCGCGGCGCTGCGGGTCCATGGTCGCGTGGTTCTCCCACGCCTCCGGAATCATCATCAGCACGGCGTGTGGCAGGCTGCGACCGCCCAGGTGCAGCAGTTCGAGCACCTCGTCGAAGGACGCCGAGTCCGACGCCTCCGGCGAGCAGATCGGGTACAGCCGGGTCAGGTCGCCCGGGATCAGGCCCGATTCGAGCAGCGCCTCGCGGGCCCGCATGCGGTTGCGGTTGCCGCGGATCGTGTTGATCTCACCGTTGTGCGCGACGAACCGGAACGGGTGCGCCAGCGGCCACGACGGGAACGTGTTGGTGGAAAAGCGGCTGTGCACCAGCGAGATCGCGCTGGTGAGCCGCGGGTCGCGCAGGTCGCCGAAGAACGCGGGCAACTGCTCGGGCGTGAGCATTCCCTTGTAGACCAAGGTACGCGAGGACAACGACGGGAAGTACGTGCCGCACTCGGCCACGACGCTCTCGTGCTCGACGCGCTTGCGCAGGCAGAAGGTGAGCCGGTCCAGTGCGAGGCCGGACGGTCGCACGCCCTCGGCGTCCGGCCTGCCCGCCACGAACAGCATGGCGAAGTGCGGCATCACCGAACGCGCGGTGGGGCCGATGTCAGCCCCGTCGGCGTCGACCGGGACCTCGCGCCAGCCCAGCACCTCGAGGCTCTCCTCGTCGGCGAGGCGTTCGATCAGCGCCACGGCCTTGCCGCGCGCCTCCTCCTCGGCCGGCAGGAACGCGATGCCGGCCGCGTAGCGGTGGTGGCCCTGCGCGTCGGGTTCGGGCAGCTCGAAGCCGGCTTCCTCGCGGAGCAGCTGGTCGGGCAGCTGCACGAGGATCCCGGCGCCGTCGCCGGAAGTCGGTTCGGCGCCCGCGGCGCCCCGGTGGTCCAGGTTGATCAGCGCCGTCAGCCCGTCCGTGACGATGGCGTGCGTGCGCCGGCCCTGAATGTCGGCCACCATCGCCACACCGCAGGAATCCTGCTCCATGGCAGGGTCGTACAGGCCCTGCTTGCCCGGGTTGGCGGAGAAGATCATGCGGGGACCTCCTTCGTCGTCTCAATGCTCAGTTCGGAAAGTTCCCCCGGTACTGCTGCAGGGACGACGATGGCCCTTGGATTAGCGCGACCTTAACACCCAGGAAACATGACGGCACCCTCTCGGAGTGTGGATTTTCTCATCCGATCGGTAACGATCTGGCTGCGAGGAACGACGTCGTTCTTGATGGGCTGGTTCGGTTCTGCTTACCGAGCATACGCGTCGCGCGATCCCATCAAGATTACGCGAGGATCCCGCCCGGCGGCCAGATTCGCCGGTGGTAGCGTTCCTCACGCTGGTCAGCGGCTTGCCGACCAGTGACGCGGCGGCCGCGAAACCGGTGGGAACCCGGTGCTGTGCCGCAACTGTGATGACTCGGGTGCGCTCCGTGCTCACCCGGTCGAGCCAGGTCGCCTGCCGCCGCGCCGACGCCTTTCGCCTCCGGCTCAGGGGTGCGGCGTCCGTTACGCCTGGGTGCGGGACGGGGCCCCGGGACGCCGGCCGGAAACCGAGGTCTTCCCGTGTTCCGTCGTATCGCACCGTTGTTCGCCGTTCTACTCGTACTCACCGGGTGCGCCACCCGGCCGTCCGAGGATTCGACCGCCCCACCCGAAACGCAGGGCGCCTTCCCGGTCACGGTCGCCGCGCCCGGCGCACCGGCGGTGACGCTCGACCGGCAGCCGCAGCGGATCGTGTCGTTGTCGCCCGCCGCCACCGAGACGTTGTTCGCGCTCGGCGCGGGACCGCAGGTGGTCGCCGTCGACTCGGCGTCGAACTTCCCGGAGCAGGCGCCGCGGACCCAGTTGTCCGGCCTGAGCCCGGATCCGGAGGCGATCGCCGCCTACCGGCCCGACCTCGTCGTGGTCTACGCCGACACCACCGGCCTCGCCGACGCGCTGGCCAGGACCGGCACCAAGACCCTCGTGATGCCCGACGCGAAGACGCTCGACGACGCCTACGCGCAGTTCGAGGTGCTGGGCAAGGCGACCGGGCACCAGGCCGAGGGCGAGAGCCTGGCCCGGCAGACCCGCGACGACATCGACAAGATCGTCGCGGACACCCCGAAGCGGTCGCTGACCTACTACTGGGAGCTGGACCAGACGTTCTACAGCGTGACCTCGGCAACGTTCGCCGGGCAGGTGCTCACCCGGTTCGGCCTCACCAACATCGCCGACGGGACCGATCCGAACGCCTCCGGCGGCTACCCGCAGCTGTCGGCCGAACGCATCCTGCAGTCCAACCCGGACCTGATCTTCCTCGCGGACAGCAAGTGCTGCGGGCAGAACGCGCAGACCGTCGCCGCCCGGCCGGGCTGGAACACGTTGACCGCTGTGCAACGCGGACAGGTGATCGCCCTCGACGACGACATCGCCTCGCGCTGGAGCCCGCGGATCGTCGAGCTCGTCCGCACGGTCGCCGACGCGGTCGCCAAGGCCGGTGCCTGACACCCGCACGCGGCTGCGAGCCCCGGTCCTGGTCGCCGGGCTCGTGGTGCTCGTGGCCGTCCTGCTGTTCGCCGTGCTCGTCGGGGCGAGCGACCTCGGCTGGCAGCGGGTGCTCGCCGAGATCTGGGCGCAGGTCACCGGCGGGCAGTCGCCGCTGTCCGCGCGGGAGGCCGCGATCGTGTGGCAGCTGCGCGTGCCGCGGGTGCTGCTCGCCGGGATCGTGGGCGCGGCGCTCGCGGTGTCCGGGGCGACGTTCCAGGGCGTGTTCCGCAACCCGCTCGCCGACCCGTACCTGCTGGGCGCGGCGGCCGGGGCGGGCATGGCGGCGACGCTCGTCGTGGTGTTCGCCCCGGCGGTCAGCGGCTGGGTCGTCGGCCCGTTGCCGCTGGCCGCGTTCGCCGGCGCGCTCGGCGGGGTCGGGCTGAGCTGGCTGGTGGGCCGCTCGGCCGGCGGCAGCACGAGCACGCTGCTGCTGGCCGGGGTCGCGGTGGCGTCGTTCCTCACCGCGATCCAGACGTTCGCGCAGCAGCTGAACACGGAGACGATCCGGCAGGTCTACACGTGGATGCTGGGCGGGCTGAACGTCAGCGGGTGGCGGGAGGTCCTGATCGCGGTGCCGTACGTGGCGGTCGCCGCGGTCGTGCTGTGCCTGTCGGCGCGGCTGCTCGACGTGCTCGCGCTCGGCGACGCGGAGGCGGCGTCGCTGGGGCTGCGCCCCGGCCGGATCCGGCTGGTGGTGCTGGCGGCGGCGTCGCTGGCGACCGCGGCGGCGGTGTCGGTGAGCGGGCTGATCGGGTTCGTCGGGATCGTGGTGCCGCACGTGGTGCGGATGCTCGCCGGGGCCAGCTACCGGGTGGTGATCCCGCTGTCGCTGGTCGGCGGCGCGGCGTTCCTGGTGCTGGCCGATCAGCTGGCGCGCACGGTCATGCCGGGCGAGCTGCCGCTGGGCGTGGTCACCGCGTTCACCGGGGCGCCGTTCTTCGCCTGGATCCTGCGCTCGTCGCGGAGGAGGTTCTCGTGACCGCGTTGTCGTTGCGCTCGGTGCGGGCAGGCTACGGCGATTGCCCGGTGGTGCACGGGGTGTCGGTCGAGGTGCCGCCCGGCGGGTGGCTGGCGATCGTCGGCCCGAACGGCGCCGGGAAGTCCACTTTGCTCAAAACGGTGGCGGGACTCCTGTCGCCGCAAGGGGAAGTGCTCATCGACGGCAGGTCTGGGTTGCCGCGCAAGGAACTGGCGCGCGTGGTCGGTTACGCGCCCCAGGACCCGGCCGTGCCAGCCGGCCTGACGGTGACCGACTACGTGCTGCTCGGCCGGACGCCGCACCTGGGGCTGCTGGCACGGGAAAGTCGGGCCGATCTGTCCATTGTGGAGGACGTGCTGGCCCGGCTCGATCTGGGTGCGCTGGCGGGCAGACGAATGGACATGCTCTCCGGCGGCGAACGCCAGCGGGCGGTCCTGGCGCGGGTGCTGGCGCAGCGGGCGAGCCTGCTGCTGCTCGACGAGCCGACCACCGGCCTGGACATCGGGCACGCGCAGGCGCTGCTGGAGCTGATCGACCGGCTGCGGCACGAGGACGGGATCACCGTGGTGTCGACGCTGCACGACCTGACGTTCGCCGCGCAGTACGCCGAGCAGCTCCTCCTGCTCGACGACGGCCGGGCAGTCGCCGCCGGACCGCCGGCGGAGGTGCTCACCACGGAGACGCTGGCGCGACACTACGGCGCAGCGGCGGAAGTCCGCGTCGGCGACCGTGGCGAACTGGCGGTGCTACCGATCCGCCCAACGCGACCCTGACCCGGGGAAGCGCTGGCGCGGCAGCGGAAGTCCGCGTCGGCGACCGTGGTGAACTGGCGGTGCTACCGATCCGTCCCCGCCGGGACCAGACGGGAGAACGTGGTGGAACTGCGGTATTCGGCGCTGGCCGCGCCCGACCTGCACGGGCGTTCGGAGGCCGAGGTGTTCGTGCACGTCGAAGCCGACCTCGTGGTGCGCGACGGCGCGGAGATCTACTCCGAGGGCGCCTTCCCGGTGGTCGAGCTCGCCGCCGCCCTGCGCGAATGGCAGACCAGCCCGGCGCGGGGCGACTTCGAGTTCACGTCCCTGTCGCTGGAGGACCGGTGGCAGGTCCGGATCGTGGCCGCCGGGGACCGCTGGCGGGTGGTCGACGACGTGACCGGCGCGGCAAGGCGCCCTTCGCCCGCTCGTGGAGATCGATGAGGCGATCGACGCGTTCGTGGACGCGCTGCGCGCCGACTGCACGCGGGAGTTCGGCCCCTGGATCGACCGGTTCTTCCACCCCACACAGAACTAACGCCGCCGTGGAAAACCCTTGCCCCGTAGTGACTTAGCTGCCCGGTCCGCCGCTCATCAGGGCAGGCGGGCGTGTTCGGCTCGGGTGGCAGCGAGCCGCTCACGCGCGAGCGCACGGGCCCGCTTCGGGTCGTCGCGAGCGGCCTGATCTTGCCCCAGCCGCCCCAGTGGCCCTCGGGGATCTCCGTGGGGAACACCCAGATCCGGCTGGCGTCACGCGGCCAGGCGCCGTTCTCCGCGTCGAGGATCGCCTCGGTGACCTCGGCGATGACGCTCGCACGCTTCTGCTCGTCGAGCCGGCCCTCGGGAACGGACGGGACGACCTTGTAGCGAGGTGCGTCCGCGGGTTCTCCGCCGACGTAGACGCCGGCCGGCCGGTGCAGCCAGAGCCAGGAGACGGAACGGGTCACCGGGCCGGCGGGGTCGCACGGCGCATCACTCCTGCGGTCCTGAACTCCCAGGCCCGAAGTCTGGGGCGAACGTTGACCGCCGCGGCACTAGAACCTGTTACAGTCGGGCGCATGATCCTCGATCGTTTCCGCGTGACCGGCAGGGTCGCCGTGGTCACCGGGGCCGGGCGCGGCATCGGCGCGGGAGCCGCCGTGGCGCTGGCCGAAGCCGGTGCGGACGTGGTGATCTCCTCCCGCACGAAGACCGACCTCGACGCCGTCGCCGCGCGCGTGGCCGACGCCGGGCGGCGCGCGCACGTCGTGCCTGCCGACCTCAGCGATCCCGCCGCGGCCGCCGCACTCGCGCAGGCCGCGGTCGGCGAGTTCGGCCGCGTGGACATCGTGGTCAACAACGTCGGCGGCACCTACCCCCGCCCGCTGCTGGAGACCACACCCGAGTTCCTGGAGGAAGCCTTCCGCTTCAACGTCTCCACCGCGCACGCCCTCACCACCGCGGCCGTGCCGTTGATGACCGACGGCGGCGCGGTCGTCAACATCTCGTCGAACATGGGCCGCGTCGCCGGGCGCGGGTTCGCCGCCTACGGCACCGCCAAGGCCGCGCTCGCCCACTACACGCGCCTGGCCGCCTACGACCTCGCGCCGCGGATCCGGGTCAACGCGATCGCCGTCGGGTCGGTGGCGACCTCGGCGCTCGAAGTGGTGGTGAACAACCCGGAGATCAAGGGGAAGATGGAGGCGGACACGCCGTTGCGCCGGCTCGGCGAGGTCGAGGACATCGCCGCCGCGATCGTCTACCTGGCCTCCCCCGCCGGCTCGTTCGTCACCGGGAAGGTGCTGGAAGTGGACGGTGGGCTGCAGGCGCCCAACCTCGAACTCGGATTGCCGGACCTGTGACCCACCGGGTGGTGCAGTGGAGCACCGGCAACGTGGGGCGGCACGCGATCGCGGGCATCGACGCGCATCCGGAGCTGGAACTGGCCGGCGTCTGGGTGTCGAACCCCGACAAGGCCGGCCGCGACGCCGGTGAGCTGGCCGGCCTTGGCCGGACGCTGGGCGTCGAGGCGACCACCGACGCCGACGCGCTGCTGGCGCTGAAGCCGGACTGCGTGGTCTACACGGCGATGGCGGACGACCGTCTGATGGAGGCGCTGGCCGACCTGCAGCGAATCCTGCGGGCGGGCGTCAACGTGGTGTCGAGCAGCCCGGTGTTCCTGCAGTTCCCGGACGGCGTGGTGCCCGACGAGGTGTCCGTGCCCGTGCGTGCGGCCGCGGCCGAGGGCGGCGCGTCCCTGTGGGTGAACGGCGTCGACCCCGGATTCGCCAACGACTGGCTGCCGCTGGTGCTGACCGGCGTGTGCGAGCGGATCGACGAGGTGCGCTGCTTCGAGATCCTCGACTACTCGACCTACGACAACCGCAAGGTCGTCTTCGACATCATGGGTTTCGGCAGCCCGCTGGACCAGAAGCCGATGCTGCTGCAGCCCGGCGTGTTGTCGCTGGCGTGGGGCAGCGTGGTGCGTCAGCTGGCGGCCGGGCTGGGCGTGGAGCTGGACGCGGTCGAGGAGAGCTACGAACGGCTTCCCGCGCCGGCGACGTTCGACATCTCGTGCGGCACCATCGCCGAGGGCACGGCGGCCGCGCTGCGGTTCGAGGTGCGCGGCATGCGTGGCGGACGGCCGGTGTGCGTGCTGGAACACGTGACGCGGCTGCGGCCCGACCTGGGGCCGGACTGGCCGCAGCCGTCCGGGCAGGGCTGCTACCGGGTGCAGGTGACCGGCGAGCCGAACTACACGCTGGACCTGCGGCTGGTGGGCACGGACGGCGACCACAACACGGCCGGCCTCAAGGCGACCGCGATGCGGCTGGTGAACGCTATCCCCGCGGTGGTCGCGGCGCCGCCCGGGCTGCTGACGGCGCTGGACTTGCCGCTGGTGACGGGGCGCGGCCTCGTCAGCTAGACCACTGCGTCAGGCCGATGTAGAGCACCACACCCGCCGCGACGAGGGCGGCGAACCCGAGCGCGCCGCCGAGGAGCAGTCCGCTGCCCAGGGAACGCCACGGCGGCCGAGCGAGCCGGCACAGGCACCCGCCGATGATCGCGCCGAAGGTGACCCCGATGAACGCGTAGGTGTATTCGCCGGCGTGCCAGCCGGTGATCGCGTCCCGGGCCAGGGCGACCACGACCCCGATCAGCAGTCCGGTCGCGAGCGCGAACCCCAGGAAGGCGACTCCCGGCCGGGGCCGGAGCGGGTCGGGCGCGGTCATGGTCGCCAGTCTGCCGCGCCCGGCCGGTCGCGCGCCTGAGTAGAACTACTCGCGTTCCGGGGACACCTTCTCGGTGTCGTCGGCCGAATCGTCGTCCTTGCTGCGCAACGTTTCCGGCGCCTCGCGCGGCCCCCGGCGCTTGGCGAGGAAGAAGTACACCATCGCGCCGGCGAACACCAGGATCGACGTCCAGGTGTTGACCCGCAGGCCGAGGATGTGGGTGGCGTCGTCGGTGCGCATCAGCTCGATCCAGAAGCGGCCCAGCGTGTACCCGGCGACGTACAGGGCGAACGCGCGGCCGTGGCCGAGGCGCATCTTGCGGTCGGCGTAGACGACCAGCGCCGCGATGATCAGGTTCCAGATCAGCTCGTACAGGAACGTCGGGTGCACCGGGCTGTCGGCGAGCGGGATGTGCCCGAACGCGATGCCGTTGGGCCCCTGGTCGGGGATCGTCGGGTTGTTCGGGTCGAAGCGCTGGTAGATCTCCAGGCCCCAGGGCAGCGTGGTGTGTGCCCCGTAGAGCTCCTGGTTGAAGTAGTTGCCGAGGCGGCCGATGGCCTGCGCGGCGATGATGCCGGGGGCGATCGCGTCGGCCATCGCGGGCAACGGCACGCCCTTGCGACGGCAGCCGATCCACGCGCCGACCGCGCCCAGGGCGATCGCGCCCCAGATGCCGAGGCCGCCGTCCCAGATGTAGAGCGCCTTGACCGGGTCCTTGCCCTCGCCGAAGTAACGCCACCAGTCGGTGATGACGTGGTAGAGGCGCCCGCCGACGAGACCGAACGGCACGGCCCACACGGCGATGTCGACCACCGTGCCCTTGGTGCCGCCGCGCTGCACCCAGCGGCGGTCGCCCCACCAGATGGCGAGGATGATGCCGGCGATGATGCACAGCGCGTAGGCGCGGATCGGGATCGGTCCCAGGTGCCAGACGCCGCGGTCCGGGCTCGGGATCGTCGCGAGGAACACAGCCGAGGCGGAATTCACGCGCTCACCGTAACGTGCGCGGTGTGAAGTGCGTGGGTCAGCCCGCGCGGTTGAGGACGGCCGACCCGATCGCGAGCACACACCCGACGCCGAAAATGGCCGTCAGGTACCACGGGCCACCCTGGGTGACGTTCCAGACCGCCACGAGAGCCGCCACCACGGCGATGACGAGACTGCGCACCTGCAGTGGAGAAGGCCGGGCCATGCGGACAGCCTGCCATGCCCGGATCAGCGGGTGAGGTCGAGGGTGGCCGCGAAGGGCTCGGAGAAGGTGAGCTTGCCGCCCTCGCTGCGCGCGCTCTCGCGGTACTCGCCGTCGGCGAGCTCGAACAGCACCGCCGGGCCGTCGGTCTCCACGAGGAGGTAGAACGGGACGCCCGCCTCCGCGTAGAGCTGCCGCTTGAGCACCCGGTCCTGCACCCGGCTCGACGGCGAGACGATCTCCGCCGCCAGCAGCAAATCCTGAGCCTGGCAATACAGGCCGCTGTGCCCGCTCCGGTTCATGACGACGAAGTCCGGGATGAGCAACCGCTGCCCGCCCAACCGGACGTTCACCCCCGGCAGCAGTTCGGTTCCCGCCGGAAGCACCGGCGGGAATCCGATCAGCAACCGTTGCAGGAGGCGCTGGTGTCCGGACCGGGGTGCCGGACTCACCAGCAGAGCACCATCGACCAGCTCGATCCGGCAGCCGCGATCCTCGGGCAAGTCGAGCACGTCCTCAACCGTCCACGGCTCGACCCGCAACACGAGGTGGCCCGGTTCGGCAGGCCAGTGTGGCATATCGTCCCCCGGTTCATCCGAAACGCGAGGGCACCCTTCCACCCGGCACCGGCCGCCCTAGCCCGCGGACGCTCCTCGCCGCTCGAGGGCGCGGCGTACCTTGCGCTTGTCGTACTCCGGCAGGGCCTCCACGGCGGCCAGGTCGGGCAGCAGCGCGGGCTCCGTGGTGAACGCCCGGAACGCCGTCCCGATCGTCACCCCGTGGTCCGGCCGCGACAGCACCGTCACCGCGTCGCCGGCCTGGACCGGGCCCGGCTCCAGCACCCGGAAGTACGCGCCGGGCAGCGCACGCTGCGTGAAGGTCTTCACCCAGCCGCGTTCGCCGAGCCAGCCGGCGAACGTGCGGCACGGGATGCGCGGCGACGTCACCTCCAGCACCAGCGACGACCCGACCCGCCACCGCTCCCCGATCAGCGTCCCGGTCAGGTCGACGCCCACCGTGGTCAGGTTTTCGCCGAACACGCCCGGCGGCAGGTCGCGGCCCAGTTCCGCCGCCCAGACGTCCAGGTCCTCCCGCGCGTACGCGTACACCGCCTGGTCGTCGCCGCCGTGGTGGCGCAGGTCGCAGATCACGTCACCGGCCACGCCGCTCGCGCCGACCCCGCGCGGGCCGGGCGCGGCCACCGCCACCGGCCCGTCGACGGGACGCTTGTCGATCCCGGTGACCCCGAGATCGGCCTCCCGCACCTCGCGCTTCGAACCGATGTTGACCGACAGCACCTTCGCCATGCTCATGCCTTGCAGAACCAGTCGGCCTGCCCGGGCTCGGGCACGGCGCCGCCGGGCGGGAACGTCTCGCGGAAGGTGAACGCGTACGGCGTCGGCCCGTGCGCCCGCAGGTGCCGGATCCGGTCCTCGGCCTCGGCGGTGCCCGGGCGGTGCCCCTCGGGCACCCACCACAGCGCGGTGAACGCCTCGGGCATCCGCTCGAACCACTCGCGGCGGCGCTTCAGCACGGCCCGGTGCTCGCCCGAGTACACGTACGCGGCCAGGTCCTCGACCGAACGCCAGGTCGACATGTTGACGATGACCCCCGCGCTGGTGCCCGTGTCCCACTCGAAGGCGCGGATCGCGGTCGCGTTGCCGTCCTCGGTCTGCATGCGCCACACGAAACCGGGTGCGGCGTCGGCGAGGGCGTTGATCGGGTCGAGCGCGTCCACGAAGTCCTTGAGCTGGGGCGACGTCAGCGGGGCGACCAAGCGGCCGACGTTCACCTGCGCGAGTTCATAGGCCATGCCGCCAGTCTGCCGATCAGCGGGCCCGGCGGCCACGTGTTTTAGCCCGGGCTCACGCCGTGGCGACGGCCTGGCGCACGCCCTCGGCGAGCTCACCGGCCAGCGCGTGCACCGGTTCGGTGCCGCCCGCGGCGGCCGACACCAGCGCCGACCCCACGATCACGGCGTCCGCGAACCCGGCGATCTCGGCCGCCTGCTCACGCGACCGGACACCCAGGCCGACGCCGATCGGCAGGTCCGTGTGCGCCCTGGTGCGGGCCACCAGCTCGGCCGCGCCACTGCTGACCTGGTCCCGCGCGCCGGTGACACCCATGACCGCGGCCGCGTACACGAACCCGGAGGACGCCTTGACGGTCAGGTCGATCCGCTCCTCCGACGAGGACGGCGCGACCAGGAAGATCCGGTCCAGGCCGTGCTGCCCGGACGCGGCCATCCACTCGCCCGCCTCGTCCGGGATCAGGTCCGGCGTGATGAGGCCGAGGCCACCGGCGGCGGCGAGGTCGCGCGCGAACTTCTCCACCCCGTACTGGCGCACCGGGTTCCAGTAGGTCATCACGACCGCGCGGCCACCGCGGGCCGAGACCGACTCGACGACCTCGAACAGGTCGCGCAGCCGGAAGCCGTTCTTCAGCGCGGCGTCCGCGGCGAGCTGGATCGTCGGGCCGTCCATCACCGGGTCGGAGTAGGGCACGCCGACCTCGACGAGGTCCGCGCCGCCGTCGATCAGGGCCGCCAGCAGGTCCTTCGAGCCCGGCACCGTCGGGTACCCGGCGGGCAGGTAGCCGACCAGCGCGGCGCGGCCCTCGCTCTTCGTCTGAGCGAACAGATCCTGCAGCCCGGTCACTTCTCCACCAATCCGAAGTACTTCGCGGCGGTGTCCATGTCCTTGTCGCCGCGGCCCGACAGGTTCACCACGATGAGCCCGTCCCGGCCCAGCTCCTTGCCGAGCTGGATGGCGCCGGCCAGCGCGTGGGCCGACTCGATCGCCGGGATGATGCCCTCGGTGCGGGACAGCAGCGCGAACGCGTCCATCGCCTCGGCGTCGGTGACCGGCCGGTACTCGGCGCGGCCGCTGTCCTTGAGCCACGCGTGCTCGGGGCCGACGCCCGGGTAGTCCAGGCCGGCCGAGATCGAGTGCGACTCGACCGTCTGGCCGTCCTCGTCCTGCAGCAGGTACGACATCGCGCCGTGCAGGTTGCCCGGCGTGCCCTTGGTCAGGGTGGCGCCGTGGCGGTTTCCGTCGATGCCCTCGCCGCCCGGCTCCAGGCCGACGAGCCGCACGTCCGGGTCGTCGATGAAGCCGTGGAAGATGCCGATCGCGTTGGACCCGCCGCCGACGCAGGCCGCGACCGCGTCCGGCAGCCGCCCGGTCTGCTCGAGGATCTGCGCGCGGGCCTCCTCGCCGATGACCTTGTGGAAGTTGCGCACCATCATCGGGAACGGGTACGGCCCGGCGGCGGTGCCGAACAGGTAGTGCGTGGTGTCGGCGTTGGCGACCCAGTCGCGCAGCGCCTCGTTGATCGCGTCCTTGAGGGTGCGCGAACCGGTCTTGACCGGGATCACCTCGGCGCCGAGCAGCCGCATCCGCGCCACGTTCAGCGCCTGCCGCTCGGTGTCGACCTCGCCCATGTACACCACGCACTCGAGACCCATCAGGGCGCACGCGGTGGCGGTGGCGACGCCGTGCTGGCCCGCGCCGGTCTCGGCGATGACCCGCTTCTTGCCCATCCGCTTGGTGAGCAGCGCCTGGCCCAGCACGTTGTTGATCTTGTGAGAGCCGGTGTGGTTGAGGTCCTCGCGCTTGAGGAAGATCCGCGCGCCGCCCGCGTGCTCGGCGAACCGCTCGGCCTCGGTGAGCAGCGACGGCCGTCCGGCGTAGTCGCGCAGCAGGCGCTTGAACTGGGCCTGGAACTCCGGGTCGAGCCGGGCCTTGTCGTACTCGGCGGACACCTCGTCGACGACGCCGATCAGCGCCTCCGGCATGAACCGGCCGCCGTAGGGGCCCCAGTAGCCGCGCTCGTCGGGGTCGTGCGCGTCGTGCTGCTCGTGCTCGCTCATCGGCTCGGCCTCGGGCATGCGGGGTGCGATCCGGCGGTGACCAGCTTCATCAGGGCGCCCTTCGGGTCGCCCGAGGCCACCAGGCCCTCGCCGACCAGCACCGCGTCGGCGCCGTGACCGGCGTAGGCCATCAGGTCGCCGGGGCCGCGGACGCCGGACTCGGCGACCTTCACCGTGTCGAACGGCAGGCCCGGCGCGAGACGGCCGAAGACGTCCCGGTCGACCTCGAGGGTGTGCAAGTTGCGGGCGTTGATGCCGATGACCTTGGCGCCGGCCTCCAGCGCGCGGTCGGCCTCCTCGGCGTTGTGCACCTCGACCAGCGCGGTCATGCCCAGCGACTCCACCCGGTCGAGCAGCGCCATGAGGGCGTTCTGCTCCAGCGCGGCGACGATCAGCAGGACCAGGTCGGCGCCGTGCGCGCGGGCCTCGTGGACCTGGTAGGGGGTGACGATGAAGTCCTTGCGCAGGATCGGGATGTCGACCGCGGCGCGGACGGCGTCCAGGTCGGCCAGCGAGCCGCCGAACCGGCGCTCCTCGGTGAGGACGCTGATCACCCGCGCGCCCGCCGCCTCGTAGTCCTTGGCCAGCGCGGCGGGGTCGGGGATGTCGGCCAGCGCGCCCTTGGAGGGGCTGCGGCGCTTGACCTCGGCGATGACGCCGATCGACGAGTCACGCAGCGCTGACATGGCGTCCCGCGGTGGCGGCGCCTGCGCGGCGAGCCGCTTCAGCTCGTCGAACGGGAGCGCCTTCTCCCGCTCGGCGAGATCTTCCCGGACGCCGGCGACGATGTCTTCGAGAACGGTCACGGCGCAACCTCACCGGTTGTCGCACATTCACTCGAAAGCTGGCTCACAAACACCTTCCCCTTCCCGCAGAAAAGATGCTAACCCGCCCACCTGTGCGGACCGGTTCCGGGTCGGACTTGCCTTGTCCGGCAGCGGAAATCGCCGCCTACCGATCAGTAGTCGGGTCTTCGCCCTCCGACAGCGCCTCCCACAGCTCCGCGTCCGGATCCTTCGCGGCCTTCTTCCGGCCGGCCGGGGCCTCGTAGCGCGCGCCCAGCTTCGCCATGCGGCCCGCACCCTTGATCGCCAACAACCCCGCGACGAGCATCAGAATTCCCGCCAGCAGCGCCAGTCCGCGCCCGGCGAAGATCTGCCCGGTGGGCGCGCCCTCGGGGAAGCCGCCGAAGCGCCAGCCGTCGATCGCGATCCAGCCCGCGGCGATCCCCGCCAACGCGACCAGCACGCCCAGCACACGGCGCAGCCAGCCGCCCGCGGCGATCAGCCCGGCGACCCCGGCCAGCGCGAGCACGGCCAGCGGCACCAGCGCCACGGACTCCTGCTCGCCGGTGTGCTTGTCCAGCACCATCCCGCGCACGCCCGCGTCACGCAGCTCGGCCGCCCAGACCAGCCGCGAGGAACCCCACAGCGCGGCCGCGGCCAGCAGCAGCGCGGCCGCGACGATCCACAGTGGACGCTTACTGGACGCTGGCGACGTCATCGGCCGGGTCCAGCTTCCGCGGCGGCGCCATGGTCTGCGCGGCGGCGACCGCGGAGAGCACCGTGCGGGCCTTGTTCAGGCATTCGTTGTCCTCGTACTCGGGCACCGAGTCGGCCACCACGCCGCCGCCCGCCTGCACGTACGCGATCCCGTCCCGGATCAGGGCGGTGCGGATCGCGATGGCCGTGTCGGCGTCGCCCGCGAAGTCGAGGTAGCCGACGACGCCGCCGTAGAGACCGCGGCGAGTCGGCTCCAGCTCCTCGATCAGCTCCATCGCGCGCACCTTCGGGGCGCCGGAGAGCGTGCCCGCCGGGAAGCACGCGGCCACCGCGTCGAACGCGGTCTTGTCCTCGGCCAGCTCACCGGTGACGGTGGACACGATGTGCATGACGTGGCTGTAGCGCTCGATGGCGAAGAAGTCGACCACCCGGACGGTGCCGGGCTTGCAGACCTTGCCCAGGTCGTTGCGGCCGAGGTCGACCAGCATGAGGTGCTCGGCGCGCTCCTTCTCGTCGGCAAGGAGGTCCTTGGCCAGCTGCGCGTCCTCCTCCGGGTCCGCGCCGCGCCAGCGGGTGCCCGCGATCGGGTGCGTGGTGGCGCGGCCGTCCCGCACGGTGACCAGCGACTCGGGGCTGGAGCCGACGATGTCGAAGCCGTCCAGCCGCAGCAGGTACATGTACGGGCTGGGGTTGGAGGTGCGGAGCACGCGGTAGATGTCCAGCGCGTCGGCCTGGGTGGGGATCTCGAACCGTTGCGAGGGCACCACCTGGAACGCTTCGCCGGCCTTGATCGCCTCGACGGCCTTCTCCACCGCGGCGAAGTAGTCGGCCTGCGTGCGGCGGCGCTCGAACTCCGGCGCCGGGCGGTCGAAGACGGCGGCGGTCGCGGGGGCCGCGGCGCCGAGCCGCTCGGTCATCTCCTCCAGGCGGCGGACGGCGTCGTCGTAGGCCGCGTCGACCCGCTCCGGGCTGTCGTCCCAGTTGACCGCGTTCGCGATGAGCGTGACCGTGCCCTCGTGGTGGTCCACGGCGGCCAGGTCGGTGGCCAGCAGCATGGTCAGCTCGGGGATGTCGAGGTCCTTCTCGGCCAGCTCCGGCAGCTTCTCCAGCCAGCGCACGGCGTCGTAGCCGAGGTAGCCGACCATCCCGCCGGTCAGCGGCGGCATGCCGGGCAGCGGCTCGGTGTGCAGCGCGGCGACCGTCTCCCGCAGGACGGTCAGCGGGTCGCCCTCGGCGGGCAGGCCCACCGGCGGGGTGCCCTCCCACACGGCCTTGCCGTCCCGCACGGTCAGCGCGGCGGGGCTGCGGACGCCGATGAAGGACCAGCGCGACCACGACTGCCCGTTCTCGGCCGACTCGAACAGGAACGTGCCCGGGCGGTCGGCCGCGAGCTTGCGGTAGACCCCGACGGGCGTTTCGCCGTCGGCGAGCAGCCGACGGACCACCGGAATCACGCGACGACCCTCGGCGAGGGCGCGGAACTCGTCGCGTGCGGGGCTCACCGAACCGAGGCCGCCGTCGGTGGGATTCGCACTGACCATGGGGCCATTGTGCCGCCCGGGTCCGACACTCTTCGCACCGGGCGTTAATTCAGGCTCCGTTGAATTCTGGTCCCGCCCGCGTCATGATGGAGGGGTGAGCACCGCGGAACAGCCTACGCCCGCCAAGCGGCGCGGCCGCCGCCCCGGCGGCCAGGACACCCGGGCCGCGCTCGTGGCCGCCGCGCGCGAGGTCTTCAGCGAGAGCGGCTACGAGGGCGCGACCGTGCGCGCGATCGCCGCCCGCGCCGGCGTCGACGCGGCCATGGTGAACCACTGGTTCGGCGGCAAGGAGGGCCTGTTCGCGCAGGCCGTGCTGCAGCTGCCGTTCGACCCGGTCGAGCTCCTCTCGCAGCTCATGGACGGGCCGGTGGACGAGCTCGGGAAGCGGATCGTGCGGCGGTTCCTGACGGTGTGGGACGCCACCGAGGGCGGCGCGTTCCCCGCGCTGGTGCGCAGCATCGCCAGCCACGACCAGGCCGCGTTGAGCCTCAAGGACTTCCTGATCCGGCACGTGCTGGAGAACGTGGTCGGCCGGGTGTCGCCGGACCGGCCGGAGCTGCGCGCGACGCTGTGCGCGTCGCAGGTGGTGGGCATGGGGATGGCCCGGTACGTGGCGAAGTTCGAGCCGTTCTCGACCACGGACATCGACACCATCGCGGCGGCCGTCGGCCCGACGTTGCAGCGCTACCTGACCGGCGACATCGACTAAGCCTGTTTCATAAGCGGCGGAGCCGTTTGCGGTGGGCCGTCAACCGGCACCGCCGCGGGTGTGAATGGGCGCCGCCGCGCGGAGCGCGTCCGCTGAGGGTGGTGGCGGGCTGGCGGGTGGGCGGTTCCTGGCGAGGACAGCGCCGACGTGGTGAATTGGCATTCATGAGGAGGCGATCCCACAGCCAGGGGCCGCCTCAGGTTCCGCTCCCCGCACCGCCACGCAAGCCACTTCCGTCATCTTCAAGCAGCAGGCGGTCGTCGCTGTCGAAGCAGGTGCGGGTGCCGGTGTGGCAGGCGGGGCCCGTCTGGTCGACGCGCACCAGCAGCGTGTCGGCGTCGCAGTCGAGGCGGACCTCGCGCACGTGCTGCACGTGCCCGGACGTCTCGCCCTTGACCCACAGCTCCTGGCGGCTGCGCGAGAAGTACGTGCCGCGACGGGTGGTCAGCGTGCGCTCCAGCGCCTCGTCGTTCATCCAGGCCACCATCAGCACGTCGGAGGTCGCGTGGTCGACCACGACCGCGCACACCAGGCCGTCGGCGTTGCGCTTGAGCCGCTGGGCCAGCTCGGGTGCCAGGCTCACCTGACCTCGACCCCGCCGTCGCGCAGGGCGTCCTTGACCGCGCCGATCTTCAACTGTCCGAAGTGGAACACGCTGGCCGCGAGCACGGCGTCCGCCCCGGCCCGCACCGCGGGCAGGAAGTGCTCGACCGCGCCCGCTCCCCCGCTGGCGATCACCGGCACGGTGACGACCTTGCGGGTCTTCTCGATCAGCTCCAGGTCGAAACCGGCCTTGGTGCCGTCGGCGTCCATCGAGTTCAGCAGGATCTCGCCGACGCCCAGCTCCTCGCCGCGCTGGGCCCACTCGACCGCGTCGATGCCGGTGCCGCGGCGGCCGCCGTGGGTGGTCACCTCGAACCCGGACGGCGTCGGCTCGGAGCCTTCCGGCACGCGCCGGGCGTCGACCGACAGCACGATGCACTGCGCGCCGAAGCGGCGGGACGCCTCGCGCAGCAGCTCGGGCCGGGCGATCGCCGCCGTGTTGATGCTCACCTTGTCCGCGCCCGCGCGCAGCAGGCGGTCGACGTCGTCGCAGGCACGCACACCGCCGCCGACGGTCAGCGGGATGAACACCTGCTCGGCGGTGCGCCGGACCACGTCGAAGGTGGTCTCGCGGTTGCCCGAGGACGCGGTCACGTCGAGGAAGGTCAGCTCGTCGGCGCCCTCCGCGTCGTAGGCCCGCGCCAGCTCGACCGGATCGCCGGCGTCCCTGAGGTCGGCGAAGTTGACGCCCTTCACCACCCGGCCCGCGTCGACGTCCAGACACGGGATCACCCTGACCGCTACACCCATGCCACCAGGGTAGATGTTCCCTAGAGTGGCGTGGGTGTGGTGGGGGTTGCTGTGCGCGGTGGCCGCCGCGGTCGCCTACGGGGTCGCGTCCGTGTTCCAGGCCGTCGCGGCCCGCGCGGTGGACGACGGCGGGTCCGGGGTGGACCCGCGGCTGCTCGTGCGCGTGCTGCGGCAGTGGCGGTACGTGCTCGGGCTCGGCCTGGACGTCGTCGGGTTCGTGGCGCAGCTGGTCGCGTTGCGGGTGCTGCCGCTGTTCGTGGTGCAGGCCGCGCTCGCGGCGAGCCTCGCCGTCACCGCCGTGGCGGCGCTCACGCTCGGCGTGCGGCTGTCCGGCCGGGAGTGGGGCGCGATCGCGCTGGTGTGCGCGGGGCTGGCGCTGCTCGGCGTGTCCGCGCGGAGCGAGGGTTCCGAGCCGGTGGGCACGGCGTTCCACGTCGCCCTGCTCGTGGCCGTCGCGCTGCTGGCGGTCGCGGGCTGGACCGTCGGGCGCGCTCCCGAGCACATCCGCACACCGGCTCTCGGGCTGGTCTCCGGGTTGTGCTTCGGCGTGGTCGCGCTGGCCGGGCGGGTGCTGGACGCGACGGGCGTCATCGCGGTGCTGACCGATCCCGCCACGTACGCCCTCGCCGCGGCCGGGGTGCTCGCGATGCTGTTCTACGCCTCGGCGCTGCAGCGCGGCAGCGTCACGACGGCCACCGCGCTGATGGTGGTCGGCGAAACGGTGGTCCCGTCGCTGATCGGCGTGGTCCTGCTGGGCGATTCGACGCGGGCCGGGTTCGCGCCGGCGGCCGTGGCCGGGTTCGTGGTCGCGGTGGCGGCGGCGCTGGCCCTGGCCCGGTTCGGCGAGGTCGACAGTCCACAGCGGACACCGGTGCGGCGCTGATCACGCTACCGTTGGGGGCATGTCGGATTTCGAGCGCATCGCCGCCGAGAAGTACCTCCTGTTGACGACGTTCCGCAAGAACGGCACGCCCGTGCCGACGCCGGTGTGGGCCGCCGGGCACGACGGCGAGCTCGTCGTGTGGAGCGACCGGACGGCGGGCAAGGTCAAGCGGATCCGCAACAACCCCGAGGTCACGCTGCAGGGCTGCGACTTCCGCGGCCGCGAGACCCACGGGCCGGTGGTGACCGGGCAGGCCCGGCTCCTGGACGACGCGGCGACCGAGCGGGCGCGCTCGGCGATCGCGCGCAAGTACGGCGTGGTCGGTCAGGTGACGATGTTCTTCAGCAGGCTGCGGGGCCGCCAGAAGACGATCGGCCTCGCGATCAAACTCGCGGGCTGACCGCGTCCAGGGCCTGCGGCAGCGTGAACGCGCCCGCGTAGAGGGCCTTGCCGATGATGGCGCCCTCGACGCCGTCCGCGGCGAGGCCGGCCAGCGCGCGCAGGTCGTCCAAACTGGACACCCCGCCGGAGGCGATCACCGGCGCGTCGGTGCGGGCGGCGACCTCGGCGAGCAGCTCCAGGTTCGGACCCTTGAGGGTGCCGTCCTTGCTGACGTCGGTGACCACGTAGCGCGAGGCGCCGTCGCGGTCCAGGCGCTCCAGGACCTCCCACAGGTCGCCGCCGTCGCTGGTCCAGCCGCGGCCCTTGAGCCGATGGCCGTCCTCGGTGATGCGCACGTCCAGGCCGATCGCGACGCGGTCGCCGTAGGTGGCGACGACCTTCGCGGTCCACTCCGGATCTTCGAGCACGGCGGTACCCAGGTTCACCCGGCGGGCGCCGGTGGCGAGCGCGGCCTCCAGCGACGCGTCGTCGCGGATGCCGCCGGACAGCTCGACCTGCACGTCCAGCTCGCCGACCACGCGGGCGATCAGTTCCTTGTTGTCGCCCTTGCCGAACGCGGCGTCGAGGTCGACGAGGTGGATCCACTCCGCGCCGTCCCGCTGCCAGGCGAGCGCCGCGTCGAGCGGGCTGCCGTAGGAGGTTTCCGTGCCCGCCTCGCCCTGGACGAGACGCACGGCCTGGCCATCGGCCACATCGACGGCGGGAAGGAGGGTGAACGTCACGCGGCCACTATAAGGAGCAACGGCGCTCAGCTGCCCGGAGGGTGGGACTGGTCAGAGGCTGCGCAGCCAGTTCTCCAGCAGGTGGGCGCCCGCGTCGCCGGACTTCTCCGGGTGGAACTGCGTCGCCCACAGCGGGCCGTTCTCCGCGGCCGCCACGAAGTCCTCGCCGTGGTGCGCCCACGTCACCTTGGGCTGCTGGCCGGGCAGGCCGGAGTCGAGCTGCCAGCTGCGGGCGGCGTAGGAGTGCACGAAGTAGAACCGGGCGTCCGCGTCGAGGCCGGCGAACAGCTGCGAGTCCTCCGGCGCTCGGACGGTGTTCCAACCCATGTGGGGGACGACGTCGGCGTGCAGGCGGTCGACCGTGCCGGGCCACTCGCCGGTGCCCTCGGTCTCCACACCGTGCTCGACGCCACGCTCGAACAGGATCTGCATGCCCACACAGATGCCCAGGACGGGACGACCGCCGGCGAGACGGCTGCCGATGATCTTCTCCCCGCCCACGGACAGCAGGCCCGCCATGCAGGCCGCGTAGGCGCCGACGCCGGGGACGACGAGGCCGTCGGCTTCCAGCGCCGCATGCGGGTCGGCGGTCACCTCGACCTCGGCGCCGACGCGGCGCACAGCGCGCTCAGCGGAGCGCAGGTTCCCCGATCCGTAGTCCAGAATCACGACGCGAGCCACCTGACCAGTCTAGAGGCTTCGCGTGGGTGGTTCCGCCGGGCGGCTCGGAGGCGTTTGATTGCGGCAGGCGGGGGAAGGCTGCGGGAGGGCGCCGCGGTAGGGAGTGACGATGTCGTCGCAGAGCGAAGCCCACGGGTCCGGTGAGCTGGCCAGGGAGCTGGCCAAGACGCTGGACGAGCTGGACAGCGGCCGGCTGGGCCCGGACGAGGTGCGCGAGCTGCTCGAAGGGCTGACCACGCTCGCCACGGCGGTGACGCGCGTGCTCGACGACCTGCGGGCGTGCCCGGTGCTGCGAGAGCGGGAGCACGAACTGGGGCTGCTCGCGTTCCAGACGATCCGCAGCAAGCTGGAACAGGCCGCCGCGGCGGCCGAAGACCTGCAGGTGAGCGCCGAGGCGCTGTGCCGGCTGCTGCCCGAGCACACGCCGGAGGATTGAGCCGGCGGGTGCCACGGCTCGCGAGTTCCGAGGCTGCTGCGCGGACGGCAACGGCGGCGGGGCGGCAGCGGCGGGGCCGGTGCCGCCACCGGCGCGGCAGGCAGCAGCAGCGGCGCGTGCGGCGCAGTGGGCAGCAGCGCCGCGACCACTGGCCCGCCGGGCAACGGCACGCGGGGCGGCCCAGCCGCCAGGCCGCCGGCGCACCGGCAGGCGGCACGGCCGGCGCCAGCGGGACGGGCGCAGGTACCAACCGGCCAGGCCACCCGCCCGGCTGGCGCAGCCACCCACACCCGCCAGGCTGGCGCAGCCACCCACCCGCCAGGCCAACCACCGGGCTGGCGCAGCCACCCACGCCCGCCAGGCCAACCACCGGGCTGGCGCAGCCACCCACCCGCCAGGCCAACCACCGGGCTAGCGCAGCCACCCACCCGCCAGGTGCCGGGTCAGCGCCGGCAGTCCGTGTGGGTGAAGCCCGCTCGGGTGGTTCTGGGCCTCCACTTCGTCCGCTCAGTCCGGGCGCAGGAAGGCCTTCAGGGCGGCCGCGATGCTCGCCTCGTCGAGGGCGTGCGCCAGGTCATGGTCGGTGACGTCGCCGTACCTGCGCACCTCCGCGTCCCGGCGGGTGCCCAGTGCCCGGAGGCGGTGCGGGACCTCCACGAGGGCCTCGCTGACCTGGTGGGCGGACGTGCCGGCCAGGTACGGCTCGACCAGCACCACATCCGCCACGCCCGTCTCGGCCACCGCCGCGCGCAGGGTCGCGGCGTCGAAGGGGCGGACGGTCTTCGCGTAGAGCACCGTCACGTCCAGGCCCTCGGCCGCGGCCAGCACGCGGTCCAGCATCGGGCCGACCGCCAGCACGACCCCGCGCCCGCCCCGGCGCACCACCTGCAGACCCGGCCCCGGGCGTGGGCGCGCGTTCGACTGGCCGCTCAGGCGCAGGTACACCGTGCCGTCGCCGGGCAGCGCGTCGCGCAGCAGCGACACCGCCTCGTCCGGGTGCCCTGGCACGTGCACGGTCCAGCCCGGGATCGTGTCGATGAGCGCGACGTCCCCCGGCGACTGGTGGGTGCGGCCGGCGGTCGACATGTCGTACGAACCGCCCCACGAGACGAGCACCGCGCCCGCGCCCTGGTGGGTCAGGTCCAGCTTGACCTGCTCGTACGGCCGCTCCACGAGGAACGACGGGAACGTGTGCACCACGGGCCGCATCCCCGCCAGCGCCAGCCCGCCCGCGACGCCGATCAGCGCCTGCTCCCGGATGCCGACGTTGATGACCCGCTCCGGGTGCCTGCGCCGGGCGGCTTCCAGCGACGCGGCGGAGATGTCGGCAAGCACGACCGCGACTCGCGGATCCTCGTCGAGCACTTGCTCCATTGTGGACAGGAAGGTCTCCCGCATTCCGCTCATGGCTCAGCTCCCCTTCGGTTCGACGACGGCGACCACGCACAGCGGCCGGTCCTGGTGCGGCGTGGTGAACGCGGCGTGCAACGCGTCGTGGTCGCGGCCGTCGACCGTGCGCGTGGCCCAGCCCTCGACCGCGAAGCGCTGCGCGATGCCGCCCGGCCAGCCGTGCGTCGCCGACTGGTTGTCGACCACCACCGCGGTCAGCTGGGCCATCGACGCCCGTCCGGCGAGCGCGATCGCCTCGTGGTTGGAGCCCTCGTCGAGCTCGGCGTCCCCGGTCAGCACCACCACCTTCGGTTCCGTCAGGCCCTGCGCGCGCAGCCCGAACACCGTCCCGACGCCGAGCGCGAGCCCGTGCCCCAGCGAGCCGCTGGAGATCTCCACGCCGGGCACGAGCGTCCGGTCCGGGTGGTAGCCCAGCCTCGACTCGCTGCCCGCCCAGCCGGCCAGTTCCGCGGGGTCGAGAAACCCCTTCGCCGCCAGGACCGCGTAGTAGGCCATCGGCCCGTGGCCCTTCGACAACAGGAACCGGTCGCGGGCCGGATCGTCCGGCGCGTCGGGCGACACGTTCAGCACCCGGTCGTACAGCACCCACAGCACATCTACTGTGGACTCCGCCGCGCCGGAATGCTTCTCGTCGCCGCGCATGGCGTCGATCAGCGCCGGCAGGTCGGCGTAGCCCATCCCCCTGGTCGTGTTTTCCATGCTTCGACCGTGCAACCTCGACTTAAGTCGAAGTCAAGGCTAGGCTGGCGCCGTGACCAAGCTTGCCGACCACCTGACCATTGGCCAGGTCGCGGAGCGCAGCGGCGTGCCGCACACGGCGCTGCGCTTCTACGAGGACCGGGGCCTGATCACCTCCGAGCGCTCGGCCGGGAACCAGCGCCGGTACCCGCGATCGGTGCTGCGCCGGATCGCATTCATCCGGGCGGCGCAGCGGGTGGGGCTCAGCCTCGAGGAAATCCACGACGCGCTGTCCACCCTGCCACGCGACCACGCCCCGACGAAGGCCGACTGGGCCCGGCTGTCCCGCGGGTGGCAGGACGAACTCGACGCCCGGATCGACGCCCTGCAGCGGCTGCGCGACCGGCTGACGGGTTGCGTCGGGTGCGGGTGCCTGTCGTTGCGCGTGTGCGGGCTCTACAACACCGACGACCGGATGGCGCAGTACGGCCCAGGCGCGCGGGGACTCAAGCCGGCCACCGAGGGCGGCGCGTAGTCGGCCCGACGGGTCGCGCGCAGTCGGCCAGCGACGGTGGCGCGCAGCCAGCCAGCGACGGTGGCGCGCAGCCAGCCAGCGAGGGTGCCGCGCAGCCGGCGAGGGTGCCGCGCAGCCGGCGAGGGGTGCTTGATTTCGGGAGTGCCGGGGCATCGCCTCCTTCTGTTGACCGCAATACGGGGATGACGGGTGGTCTCGGCTGCAGCCGGGCGCGGGGAGCCAAGTCGGCCCGGGATGGCGCTCAATCAGCGCGGTGGGTGCACGTCGCGGGAGCCCCGGGATGGCGCCCAATCAGCGCGATGAGTGCACGTCGCGGAAGCCCCGGGATGGCGCCCAATCAGCGCGATGAGTGCACGTCGCGGAAGCCCCGGGATGGCGCCCAATCAGCGCGATGGGTGCACGATTTCGCGGGAGTGCCGGGACACCACCGGATTGAGGTCCGCGAGACGGGAGCTGGCGCTCAAGTCGGCGAGCCGCGGGCTCGCCCGGGAGCGTCAGGCCTGCCCCACATCGAGCAGGGCCTCGTCGAGCCGCGGCGGACTCCGGCGCATGGTGGGGGCGTACCGGAGCTCGTCGCGGCGCCGAGGGCGGCCGGCACTCCGCAGTCGCAGTTCACGGCGCGTCTTCGGAACATCCGGTCGAGCGCGACGACACCTGGCGCACGCAAGCCGCGCCAGCGTCGCGTCCACCGCAGCGTGCCGTCGCAGCCGAAATCGGCCAGCAGGCGGCTCACGTAGCAGCTCAGGCATTCCCGTTCCTGCGGCTCGGTCCACAGGTCGAGCAGGCCGGCGTTCGTCATCGGACCCTCCTTCGGTTCGTGCTCCCTGACTACCAGCGGCCTCCGACAAAAACCTTGCGCCGCCTCACCCGATCGTGCGCAACTGGAAACAACATGGACGAAAGAACGATCATCCGGGTGTCCAAGCGGCTGTCCCGGCACCTGCGGCACGAGCCCGGCGCGATCGGGCTGGCCCTCGGCCCCGGCGGCTGGGTCCCGGTCACCGAACTGCTCGCCGCGCTCGCCCGCCACGGGCTGCCGCTCTCCCGCGCACAACTGGACGAAGTCGTGGCGGACAACGACAAGCGCCGCTTCGCCTTCGACGAGACCGGGACGCTCATCCGGGCCAGCCAGGGGCACACCGTGGACGTCGACCTCGGCCTGCCGGACGCCGACCCGCCCGCCACCCTCTTCCACGGCACCGCCGAACGGTTCCTGCCCGCCATCCTCCGCGAGGGCCTGCGCCCGCGCTCCCGCCACGACGTGCACCTTTCGAGCGACACCGAGACCGCCGTCCGCGTCGGCTCGCGGCACGGCAAACCCGTCGTGCTGGTCGTCGACGCTGCCGGAATGACCCGCGACGGCCACCGCTTCCAGGTGAGCGCGAACGGCGTCTGGCTCACCCGTGCGGTGCCTCCGCAGTACCTGAGCCGTCACTGACCGATCACAATGAACGGGTGCGGATCAGGCCAGCCGATGTCACCGACGCCGTAGCCGTCTACACCCTGCTGGACCAGTCCGCCGGCGGACAACCACGGCGGGCGGCGTTCGACCACCACTATGAGCAGCTCATCGCGGCGATGACCTACGACGACACCGACTTCCTGGTGGCCGACACCGACGGCGAGGTCGTCGGCTACGTGCTGGCCGCCCGGGTCCTGTCGCTGCACGCCGGCGGCCCGGTCAGCCACCTGCTGGAACTCGTGGTCGCGCAGGCGCACCGACGGCAGGGCATCGGCGCGATGCTCGTCGACGCGGTCGTCCGGCGAGCGCGGCGCGCCGGGGCCGTCGAAGTGCACGTCATCGCCAGGCACATCCCCGGCTACTTCGAGCGGCTGGGCTTCGCCGAGACCGCGACCTGCCTGACACTGCCGCTCTCCTGAGTCAACCGCGCCGGCGGGGCCTGCCGAGCAGCTTGCGCCCCACCTCGAGCAGCGACTCGCGCAGGGTGTCGTCGTCGTAGTGCGCCAGGTCGGGCGAACCGCCGGCCAGCGCGATTCCGGCGACGGCGGCGTGCGCGGCGACCACCCGCGCCGGATCGGGATCGGGGCCGGTCAGGATCGTCATCATCCCGACCATGCAGCTCTCCTTGCCGAAGAAGTGCTTCTCCAGCGCCCGCGCCACCCCGGGGTCGCTGGAGAACAACGCGACCAGCGCCCGGTGCCGCACCACGAGGTCCACGAACCCGGCCAGCATGTGGTCGATACGCGCGCCCGGCCTGCGCTCCCGCTCCGCCTCCCCGACGATCGACTCCAGCTCGCGCAGCCCGGGCTCGACCACGGCTTCGGTGATCTCGTCCTTCGTCTTGAAGTGGTAGTACACCGCGGCCTTCGTGACGCCGAGCTCGTCGGCGATCATCTGCAGCGACGTGCCCTCGACCCCGTGCGCGGTGAACAGCCGCAATGCCGTGGCGAGCAGGCGGGTGCGGGTGTCTTCGTGTCCGGCCACGGCTGCCATCGACTGGTGAACCTCCTCGTCAGCAGCCGAAGAGTACGCGACCCGAAATCCTCGGGCAAACGTTTGAGGCGCTAGCCGTGCGGCTAGTCACACACTAGCCGATCGGCTTGGAGCTCCACTTGCCGATCGGCTAGCTTGAGTATCACCGGATCGGATGTCACTCGACTGAATTGGAGCCGAGTACGTGGCCACCCTGCTCTACCGCCTAGCCCGGTTTTCGTTCCGCCGGCGCTGGCTCGTCGCGAGCGTCTGGACGGCGGTTCTGCTCGTCCTGGGCGGCGGCGCGCTGACGCTGTCCGGCCAGATGTCGAACTCGGTGACCATCCCGGGCACCGAGGCGCAGCAGGCCATCGACCACCTCAAGGACAAGTTCCCGCAGGCAGCGGCAGGCAACGCGACCGCGCGCGTGGCGATCGAGGCGCCGGACGGACAGGCGCTCACCGACCCGGCCGCCCGCGCGACCGTCGAGGAGATGGTCGGCAAGATCAAGACCGCGCCCGGTGTCGCGATGGTCGCCGACCCGTACCAGGCCAAGACGATCTCCGCGGACGGCCGCATCGCCATGGCCCAGGTGAGCTACAAGGTCCCGGCCCCCGAGGTGACCGACAGTGACCGCGAAGCGCTCAAGTCAACCGCCGACGCGGCGAAGAGCGCCGGTTTCACCGTCGAATTCGGCGGTGACGCGATCCAGGGCGTGCCCGCCACGGAGGCCACCGAGGGCATCGGCGTGATCGTCGCGGCCATCGTCCTGGCGATCACCTTCGGCTCGATCGTCGCCGCCGGGCTGCCCCTGCTGACCGCCCTCATCGGCGTCGGTGTCGGCATGGCCGGCGTGATGACCGTGTCCGGGTTCGTCGACCTGAACTCCAACACCCCGATCCTCGCGCTGATGCTCGGCCTCGCCGTCGGCATCGACTACGCGTTGTTCATCGTCTCCCGCTACCGGCACGAGCTGGCCGAGGGGCACGATCCGGAACTGGCCGCCGGGCGCGCGGTCGGCACCGCGGGTTCCGCCGTGGTGTTCGCCGGCCTGACGGTGATCATCGCCCTGGTCGGGCTCACCGTCGTGGGCATCCCGATCCTCGGCCAGATGGGCGTCGCGGCCGCCGGGACCGTCGCCGTCGCGGTCCTCATCGCCCTGTCGCTGCTGCCCGCGCTGCTCGGCTTCGCCGGCCGCAAGGTCGTCGGCAAGCACGCCCGTCCGAAGCAGAACGGCAAGCCCGCGATGGGCGAGCGCTGGGCCCGATACGTCGGACGGCACCGCGTCCCGGTGCTGGTGACCGCGGTGGTCGGCCTGCTCGTCGTCGCGATCCCGGCGCTGAGCATGCAGCTCGGCCTGCCCACCGACGCCACCGCCGCGCCCGACTCGACCCAGCGCAAGGCCTACGACCTGATCAGCAAGGGCTTCGGCGAGGGCACCAACGGCCCGCTGATCGTCGTCATCGACTCCGCCGACGCGCCCGACCCGCGCCTGGCCGCCACCGAGGCCACCGACTCGATCTCGCGCCTGCCGGACGTCGCCGCGGTGACGCAGGCGCAGTTCAACGCCGAGGGTGACACCGCGCTGGTCACCGTGATCCCGAAGAGCGGTCCGAGCAGCGAGGCGACCGAGCAGCTCGTCGCGAGCATCCGCGACCAGTCCGACCGCCTGTCCGGGGCCACCGGCGCGAAGCTGTCGGTGACCGGTCAGACGGCGCTGCAGATCGACGTGTCGGAAAAGCTGGCCGGCGCGATGCTGCCCTACCTCGGCCTCATCGTCGGGCTCGCGTTCCTGCTGCTGATGCTGGTGTTCCGGTCGATCATCGTGCCGCTGAAGGCGACGCTGGGCTTCCTCGGCTCGGTCGTGGCGACCTTCGGCGCGGTGGTCGCGGTGTTCCAGTGGGGCTGGCTCACCGACCTGCTCGGCGTCGACTCGACCGGCCCGATCATGAGCATGCTGCCGATCCTGCTGATCGGCGTGCTGTTCGGCCTCGCGATGGACTACCAGGTGTTCCTGGTGACCCGGATGCGCGAGGACTACGTGCACGGCGCGGACGCCCGCGACGCCGTGGTGAGCGGGTTCAAGCACGGCGCCCGGGTCGTGGTCGCGGCCGCGCTGATCATGATCAGCGTGTTCGCCGGGTTCATCGCGGCCGAGCTGTCGCTGATCCAGTCGATCGGGTTCGCGCTGGCGTTCGGCGTCCTGGTGGACGCGTTCGTGGTGCGCATGACGATCGTGCCCGCGGTGATGTCGCTGCTCGGCAAACACGCGTGGTGGCTGCCGAAGTGGCTGCACCGCGCGCTGCCGAACGTCGACGTGGAGGGCGAGAGCCTCGCCAAGCACCTCGACGAGCGCCGTGAACTGGAAGGCGCGCGGAGCTAGGAAACCAGCCAGGCGATCGCGCCGCCGACGGCCAAGAGTGCCGCGACCAGCAACAGCATCGCGAGCACCTTGGCCGTCTTCCACGTGCTGTACACGCCGCCGACCAGGAAGCCGCCGAGCGCCAGCAGCAGCACGGCGACCAGTTCCTTGCTCACAGGACACCCTTCGTCGACGGGATGCCACCCGCGCGCGGGTCCGGCTCGGTGGCCGCCCGCAGCGCACGCGCGACCGCCTTGTACTGGGCCTCGGCGATGTGGTGCGGGTCGCGGCCGTGGATGACGCGGACGTGCAGCGCGATCTGCGCGTGGAACGACAGCGAGTCGAACACGTGCCTGGTCAGCACGAACGGGTAGTTGCCGCCGATGGTGAACGTGTTGAACTGCTCCGGCTCGCCGACGTGCACGCAGTACGGGCGGCCGGACACGTCGATCGCGGCGTGCGCGAGTGTCTCGTCCATCGGGATCCACGCGTCGCCGAAGCGGCGGATGCCCGACTTGTCGCCCAGCGCCTGGCGGATCGCCTGGCCCAGCACGATCGCGGTGTCCTCGACCGTGTGGTGCGCGTCGATCTCGATGTCGCCGGTCGCGTCGACCTTCAGGTCGAGCGAGCCGTGCACGCCGAACGAGTTGAGCATGTGGTCGTAGAACGGGACCCCGGTGGACACCTCCACCTGCCCGGTGCCGTCCAGGTCGACCACCACCGTGATCGAGGACTCCTTCGTGGTCCGGGAAACCTTGCCGACGCGGCTCACCGCGGGACCTCCTTGCTCGCCGCCAGGAAGGCGTCGTTCTCCTCCGGGGTGCCGACGGTCACCCGCAGGTGACCCTCGATGCCGACGTCACGGATCAGCACCCCGTTGTCCACGTAGGCCTGCCAGCTCGCCCGCGCGTCGGCGAAGCGGCCGAACAGGATGAAGTTGGCGTCGCTGGGCACCGGCGTGAAGCCGAGGCCCAGCAGGCCCTCGACGACGCGCTCGCGCTCGGCCGCGAGCTTGGCGACCGAGGCCAGCGTCTCGTCCGCGTGCCGCAGCGCCGCCCGCGCGGCCGCCTGCGTCAGCACCGACAGGTGGTAGGGCAGGCGCACCAGCTGCAGCGCGTCGATCACCGCCGGGGCGGCCGCGAGGTAGCCGAGCCGCCCGCCGGCGAAGGCGAACGCCTTGCTCATCGTGCGCGACACGATCAGCTGCGCCGGGTAGGCCTCGATCAGCTCGACCGCGCTGCGCTGCGACGAGAACTCCGCGTAGGCCTCGTCCACCACGACGATGCCCGGCGCGGCACGCAGCACCAGCTCCAGTTCGTCGAACGGGATCGAGCCGCCGGTCGGGTTGTTCGGGCTGGTCACGAACACGACGTCGGGCTTGCGCTCGGCGACGATCCGCGCGGCGGCCTCGGTGTCGAGCGTGAAGTCGTCCCGCCGGGGCGTCGCGACCCAGTCGGTGCGGGTGCCCGCCGCGATGATCGGGTGCATCGAGTACGACGGCTCGAAGCCGAGCGCGCTGCGGCCGGGACCGCCGAAGGCCTGCAGGATCTGCTGCAGCACCTCGTTGGACCCGTTGGCGGCCCACAGGTTCCGCTCGGTCAGCGGCACGCCCGTCGCGCCGGACAGGTACGCCGCGAGGTCCTGGCGCAGGGCGATCGCGTCGCGGTCCGGGTAGCGGTGCAGGCCAGCGGCGGCCTCGCGGACGGCCTCGGTGACGTCGTCGACCAGGGCCTGCGGCGGCGGGTACGGGTTCTCGTTCGTGTTGAGCCGGACCGGGACGTCCAGCTGCGGGGCGCCGTAGGGGCTGCGGCCCCGCAGGTCCTCGCGCAGCGGCAGGTCCTCGAGACGGACGTCGTCGGAACTCACTCGGCTCCTCCCGGGAAGCGGGCGGTGACCGCTTCCCCGTGTGCGGGCAGGTCTTCGGCGTTGGCGAGCGCGACGACCTTGCCGGCCACCTCGCGCAGCGCCTCCTCGCTGTAGTCGATGACGTGGATGCCGCGCAGGAAGCTCTGCACGGACAGCCCCGACGAATGGCGCGCGTAACCGCCGGTGGGCAGCACGTGGTTCGACCCCGCGCAGTAGTCGCCGAGCGAGACCGGCGCGTACGGGCCGACGAACACCGCGCCGGCGTTGCGCACCCGGGCGGCGACGGCCCGCGCGTCGGCCGTCTGGATCTCCAGGTGCTCGGCCGCGTAGGCGTCCACCACCCGCAGCCCCTCGTCCACAGTGGACACCAGCACGGTGCCGGACTGCTTGCCGCGCAACGCCTCGCCGATGCGCTCGGTGTGCTTGGTGGCGGCGACGCGGCCGGCCAGCTCCCGGTCCACGGCGTCGGCCAGCTCCTCCGACGTGGTGACCAGCACGCTCGCGGCGAGCGGGTCGTGCTCGGCCTGGCTCACCAGGTCGGCCGCCACGTGCACCGGGTCGGCCGTCTCGTCGGCCAGGATCGCGATCTCCGTCGGACCCGCCTCGGAGTCGATGCCGATCAGGCCGCGCAGCAGGCGCTTGGCCGCGGTCAGGTAGATGTTGCCGGGGCCGGTCACCAGGTCGACCGGGACCAGCTCGGCGCCGTCGGTGTCGGTGCCGCCGTGGGCCATCAGCGCCACGGCCTGCGCGCCGCCGACCGCCCACACCTCGTCCACGCCCAGCAGCGCGGCGGCGGCCAGGATCGTCGGGTGCGGCCTGCCGCCGAACTCGGCCTGCGGCGGCGAGCACAGCACCAGCGAGCCGACGCCCGCGACCTGAGCCGGGACGACGTTCATCACCACGCTCGACGGGTAGACCGCCAGCCCGCCGGGGGCGTAGAGGCCGACGCGCTCGACCGGCACCCAGCGCTCGGTGACCGTGCCACCGTCGGCGACCGTCGTGGTCACGTCGGCCCGCCGCTGGTCGGCGTGCACCTTGCGGGCGCGCTCGATCGCCTCCTCCAGCGCGGCGCGCACCGCCGGGTCCAGCGTGGTCAGCGCGGCCTCGATCTCCGCGCGCGGCACGCGGACGCTCGCCGGGCGCACGCGGTCGAACCGCTCGGTGTACTCCAGGACCGCCTCGACCCCGCGCTCGCGGACCGCCTCGACCACCGGGCGGACCTGATGCAGCGCCGCGTCCACGTCGATCTCGGCACGCGGGAGCGTGGCTCGGAGTTCGGTGGCGGACAGCACGCGTCCACGCAGGTCGATGCGGTTCAACATGGGTCTAGGGTACGAGTTGGAACGTTGACGACGACCAGGGAGGTAGCCCGTGCTCCGGATCGGCTTGTGCCAGCTCACATCGAGTGCCGAGCCCGCGGAGAACCTCGCCCCGATCCGCGAGGGCGTGGCGCGCGCGGCAGGTGAGGGAGCGCGGGTCGTGGTGTTCCCGGAGGCGGCGATGGCGCGGTTCGGGGTGCCGCTCGGGCCGGTCGCCGAGCCGCTCGACGGGCCGTGGGCCAAGTCGGTCGCCGCGATCGCCGACGAGCACGGCGTGCTGGTGGTGGCCGGGATGTTCACGCCGCACGAGGACGGCCGGGTGCGCAACACCCTGCTCATCACCGGGCTCGGGCACCACACCGGCTACGACAAGATCCACCTCTACGACGCGTTCGGCTTCCGCGAGTCCGACACGGTCGCGCCGGGCGCCTCACCGGTGACCGTCGAGGTCGACGGCGTGACGCTGGGCTTCGCGACCTGCTACGACGTGCGGTTCCCGGAGCTGTTCCGGGCGCTGGCCGACCGGGGCGCGTCCGCGGTCGTGCTGCCCACGTCCTGGGGCGCGGGCGAGGGCAAGCGGGACCAGTGGGAGGTGCTGGTGCGGGCGCGGGCGCTCGACTCCGGCTGCTGGGTGCTGGGCTGCGGCCAGGCCGACCCGGCGGCGTCCGGCGTCGAGGTGAACCCGAAGGCGCCGACCGGCATCGGGTATTCGACGGTGGCGGACGGGTTCGGGCGCGTGCACGCCCAGCTGGGAGCGGGGCCGGAGTCGGTCGTCGTGGACATCGACCCGGAGGTCGCGGAGAAGGCCCGCAACGCGACGGGGGCGCTCGCCAACCGCCGGCTCTGAGGTGAGCGGCTACCCGAAGCCGCACGACCCAGAAGCTCTGCGGCGCAGGCCGTCATGTCCGACCTGCTGGTCGCCGGGCTGCCGCCGGCCCCGGCGCGGTGGGTAGCACCGGAGCGCAGGTGGTGGTGGACAAGCTGGGTTGCCGCGGGTCGTGGCCACTTGGCACCACCACTTCATCCTCACCACGGCCACCGATCGTGGAAGCGATGCAGGACGCGATGCTGAAGATCACTCTCCACCGCGGGTCACGAGGTGGAGAGGGAAACGACGAACGACTACGCGCCGCACGACCTCGTGGTGACCGCCCGGAAGCAGCCGACCTCGTGGCGGGACTGGTTCACCACCAGTTCGAGGAGCGCCAAGCGCGCTCGCGTGCGAGGCAGCACGGCTTTAAGCCATGCCCTCCTCGATGGCCAGCCGGGTCAGTTCCGGGCGCCGGCGGCGGCCCGTCTTGTCGCGGATCCGGTCCAGGTACGAGCGGACGGTGCGGACGCTGATCGACATCGCCTCGGCGATGTCGGCGTCCCGCTCCCCCGCGGCGACCAGCGACAGCACCTGCCGCTCGCGGTCGGACAGCACGCTGCCCACCCCGGCCCGCGGGCGCGTCGAGTCGAGCAGGAACGACGCCAGCGTCGGCGACACGTAGGAGTTGCCCGCGGCGATCTCGCGGATCGCGTGCAGGATGTCGTCGCCGTCGGCGTCCTTCGACAGGTACCCCCGCGCGCCTGCCGAGATCGCGCCCAGCACCTCGTCCTGGCCGGCGTGCGCGGACACCACCAGCACCTTGTGCCCCATCCGCACGACCTCCTGCACGGCCTGCGAGTCGGTCACGCCACGCAGCTTGAGGTCCAGCACGACGACGCACCCGGCCGGTTCGTGGCTGCTCGCGAACGCGGCGACGGACTCCGCGACGGGTCCCAGCTCGATGTCCCGCGCCTCGGAGAGCACGTTCGCCACCGCGTAGCGGTACAGCGGGTGGTCCTCGATCACGCCGACCCGGATGGGCCCGCCCTCGCTCGCGGCCATGGGACCTCACTCCCTGTGGGCATTTTTCCCGGCAGCGAATACCGGTTCCCCGTTTATTCTGTACCAGGATCAAGGAGAAGCGAGTTGACCGCTGCCGACGCGGGGGTCTCCGCCGGTGGCGGGACCGCACCCGAAGCACCCCGGCCCCGCCGGTTCACCGTGGCGCCGTTCGTGCTGCCCATCGGGTTCGCCCAGATCGCGGTCTGGGAGTCCGCGCTGGTCGCGACGCTGCTGGCGGTGCACGACGTGCTGCCGGCGAAGCTCGTCGTGACCGTGCTGGCGCTGCTGGCGATCGCCTCCACGTCCGTCCGGTTCGCGGGACGGCACCTGGCGGGCTGGGCGCTCACCTGGGTGTCCTACCGGCTGCTGCAGCACGACGAACGCCGCCAGGCCGCCGACCCGCTGCGCGTGCTCGCCCACGACTTCCGGCTGCGGCAGCACGTCGACCGCGCCGGGAACCGGTTCGGGGTCGCCGGGGTCGGCGACGGCTGGACCACGGTGATCCGGTTGCGCGAGGGCGTGGAGCCGGACGTGGCGAAGGTGCTGGACCTGCTGCGCGCCGCGTGCGACAACCCGGAGATCCCGCTGGCCGGCGCCCAGCTGCTGGTGCGGACGAGCTTCGGCGAGCGGACGTACCTGGTCGCGGTGCGGTACCGGGCGAGCGAGGCGCCGCTGGCGGCGCTGGCCCGCGGCGGCGGTGAGGCGGGCGAGCTGCGGGCGACGACCCGCGCGGCGCTGGCGTTGATGGGCGCGCTCGCGAAGGCCGGGTACGGCAGCACGCTGCTGGAGGCCGGCGAGCTGGCGACGGAGCTGCGCGCCACCCTCGGCGCCGACACCCCGGCGCCGGTGACGGACGGCTGGCGGTCGTGGTCGGCGGGCGGGACCGCGCAGGCCGGGTTCGTCCCGCTGACGCGTGAGGACGTGCCCGTGCTGCTGACGTCGACGGCTCGCGGCGCGGCGCTGACGGTCGCCTCGTTCACGTTGCGCCGCAACCGCTTCGGGCGGCTCGTGGAGGAGGTCACGCTGCGGCTGGCGCGCTACGCCGGGACGCGGCGCCCGCCCCGGACCCGCGACCTGGACGTGCCGGTCGTGCCGCTGTACGGCAGGCACGCCGCCGCGGTGCGGCGCACGCTGCCGCTCGCGTTGCCGGGCTGAGTCACGCCATCAGCGGCGTCGGGTCGGCGAAGATGCCCGCCAGGACGCCGGTGCACGCCGCGACGGCCTGGACGTCCGGACCGAACCGCGTCACGGTCACCAGGTCGGTGCCGGGCAGGGCGGTCGTCGCCGCGAAGGCGTGCAGCAGGGTCGCCAGGTGTTCCGGCGCGTCGGTGATGTTCTGGCCGCCGAGGACGACCTGGTCCGGGTTGACGACGTCACGCAGGATGGCGACCGCCCGGCCCATCGTCGCGGCGCGTTCGGCCAGCGCGCCCCGGTCGGTCTGGTCGTTGACGGTCGCTTCGAGGCAGCCGGTCCGGCCGCACGCGCAGCGCACGTCGCCGCCGACCGGCAGGTGCGCGACCGACCCGGCCTGGCCCGGGCCGCGGTGCAGCACGCCGTTGACGACGAGCGCCGCGCCGACGACCTGGCGGGCGTAGAAGTAGAGCAGGCTCGGGTACTGCTTGCCCTCGCCGAACAGCAGCTCGGCGTGCGCCATCGCGGGCACGTGGCCGTCGACGTGCACCGGCAGGCCCGTCCCGCGCGCCAGCACCGCCTGCGCGGGGGCGCGGTGCCAGCCGAGCCGGTCGTGCGTGATCAGGCCGCGGGCGATGTCTACCTGGCCGCCGGTGGCGAGCCCGAGCCCGACGACCCGCCGCTCCCGCCAGCGCCGCAGGAACGCGCGGACCTTCGCGGCGAGGAACGCCAGCCCGTCCTCGGCGCTGCCCCGCGGGGTCGGGATCTTTTCGCTGCCCACGAGCCGCCCGCGCAGGTCGACGATGCCGAACGTGGTGGTGCGGACGCCGATGTGCACCCCGCACGCGGCGAGCACGCTGTCGTCGATGTCGACCGGCACCCTGGGCCGTCCGACGGCGCCAGCGCGGGCGAGGTCCGGCGCGTCCCGCACCAGCCGGGCCTCGGCGAGCGCGGTGACCTGACGGCTGACCGTCGGCATGCTCAGCGACGTGAGCTCGGCGATCGCGGCCCGCGACAGCGGGCCTTCCCGCCTGATCGCGCCGAGCACCGCGGCGGCGTTCGACACTGCGCACCCCCCAGGACTTCGTTCCACCGTGCACGAAAGTAGCCGACCACGTCAAAACCGCCCGGCATGCGGGACGGTGGCAGACTCCGGGGGGTGAGCACGCGCCCGTACGTCCTCGCCTCGGCGGCGGTTTCCCTGGACGGCTACCTCGACGACACCAGCGACCGGCGGCTCCTGCTGTCCAACGAGGAGGACTTCGCGCGGGTCGACGACGTGCGTGCCGGGGTGGACGCGATCCTGGTCGGGGCGGGCACGATCCGCACCGACAACCCGCGGCTGCTGGTGCGCTCCGGGCGCGGCAACCCGGCGAAGGTCACGATCACCGGGAGCGGCGACCTCGACCCGTCGGCGAACTTCTTCACCACCGGTGACGTCGAGAAGCTGGTGTACGCCCCGGCCGCGGCGGTGCCGAAGGTGCGGGAGCGGCTGGGCGCGGTGGCGACCGTGGCGGACGGCGGGGACCCGCTCGACCTGCGGCACGTGCTGGCGGACCTGGCCGGCCGCGGGATCGAGCGGCTGATGGTCGAGGGCGGCGGCGCGGTCCACACGATGTTCCTCACCGCGGGCGTGGTGGACGAACTGCAGCTGGCGATCGCGCCGGTGTTCGTGGGCGAGGCGGAGGCGCCGCGGTTCGTCGGGCCCGGCCGGTTCCCGCCGGGACGGCTGCAGCTGACCGAGACGCGCCGCATCGGGGACGTCGTGTTCATGCGGTACCACCTGGGGCAGGCGGCGCGGGACCACCGCAGGCTGCGGGAGGCGATCGAACTGGCGGAGAAGTGCCCGCCGTCGACGACGTTCCGGGTCGGCGCGATCGTGGTGAACGCCGCCGACGAGGTGCTGGCCACCGGCTACTCGGGCGAGACCGACCCGCACGACCACGCGGAAGAGGTGGCGATCACCAAGCTCGGCGACGCGGACGTCACGGGCGCGACCATCTACTCGTCGCTGGAGCCGTGCAGCTCGCGGGCGTCGCGGGCGGTGTCGTGCACGCGGCACATCCTGGACGCCGGCATCCCGCGCGTGGTGTTCGCCTGGCGCGAGCCGAACCTGTTCGTGGACTGCGTGGGAGCGGAAACCCTGCGCGCGGCGGGCCGCGAGGTGCGCGAACTGCCCGACCTGGCACCCCTCGTCAAGGCGACGAACGCGCACCTGCCGCTGGGGGACTAGATAGCGTGAGACCGTGACGTGGGTGAAGTGCACATGCGGATACCGTGATGAGCAACGCAAGAACGTTCGCATAGCAATGAAGCCGCTGATCCTCGCGGGCGGCGGATTGTTACTGCTTGCTGGGGCAGCACTCGCCACACGAAGCGGGCTGATGAACCTGACGGTCTTTGGGATCTTCCTGATCGCATGGTCCAGTTCCTTCGCGATTCTGTTTTTGATCGGCTTTCTGGGGCTGCGAAGCGATCACAAGCCGCTGTGGCGTGACATGAAAGACGGCGCCTTCCTAAGCCTGTTCTATTTTCCATTCTCGTTCGCCATCAGCTGGAGCCGCTATCTCGAAGGAGACTTGCCCGGCCCAACTCTTACCACCACTGTCGGCATACTCACAATTCTATCGACTTCAGCGGTTTGGCTGGTCATTCTGCGGGGGCCCGCGAAGATGCAGGAGTACTCTCGAGACTATCTGACGGTACGAACGAGTTCAGATCAGCCGATCAGGAATCGCAACCTGCAACCACAGAAGGCGGCGATGATCCACCTGGTCAAATGCATTGAAGACCAAGCTCCAGAGACTGCGAGACGCATTCGCAGACACAAGGTGCGCGGGGCGCAAATCCGGCGGGGAGTGAAGAACCTTGAGATGGGTCGAGGCTTGGACCGACTCGCGCCAGAAATTCAACGGCGAGCGCGAATAGAATTCCGGCTACTGAGATTCGAACGTGCCATCGTGCGACCATACGAGGATACCGGGGCTTGGACGACTGCGTTCTTCACCAGCTCGTCATTGTTCGTGGGCCTGGTCAGTATGGTGCCCCCCTCCTTGCTCGGCGCCTTTCTCCTGTTCCTGCCCTTCATTCTGATTCCGGTCATCTACAGCATTCGGACACGAGTTTTCCCGCCGGAACAATCGACACCCGACGCCCCGAACCGCTAGCGCGGCACCCACAACGTCACCCGCGTGCCGTGGCCTGGTTTGGAGTCGATTCGGCACCAGCCGCCGGCCTCGGTGAGGCGCGCTTTCATCGACGAGCTCACCCCGAAGCCCGCCGGGCGTGCGTCCTCGTCGTAGCCGACTCCGTGGTCTCGGATCACCACCGCGATTCCGCCCTCGTGCTCGGCGAGGCGCATCACGACCTCCCGGGTGCCCGCGTGCTTCAGCGTGTTCCGCAACGCCTCGCGCGCCGCGTCGCGGACCGCTGCTCGGCGGGCCTCCGTCAGGGTGTCGTCGGCCAGGTCGGACAGCGCCAGCTGCGCCCGCAGCCCCTCCCGCGCCATCTCCGTCGCCAGCCCGGTCAGCTCCCCCGCGAGCCCCTGGCCACCACCGCCCGGCGTGCCCAGCCCCCGCCGCAGCTCGGCCGCCTGCGCCCGCGCCTGCGCACGCACCCGGTCCAGCTCGGCGGCCGGATCCCCGCCCCGGTGCATCGCCATCGCTTCGAGCGCCTGCAGCACCGTGTCGTGCAGCGCCCGCTCCGTGCGTGCCCGCTCCCCGGCGACCCCGAGCCGCATCCCGATCGCCAGCGCCAAGCGCGTCGCCACCCCGAGCAGCACCAGCGTCCCGGCCGCCGTCACCACCGCGACCAGCATCGTCCCGGTCCCGCTGACCAGCGGTGGCACCCACATCGACAGCTGCCCGCCGAGCGCGAGCGACCCCACCTGGAACGGCACCCCGAGCACCACCAGCGCGAGCCCGGCCGGCACGCCCCGGCACATCGTCCACAACCCGACCGTCCCGGTCAGGTTCAGGAACGGCACCCACGCCGCGGCCCAGTACAGCTCCGCCGGGGCCGTCGCGCTGACCGCCACGCCCGCCGCGACCGCGAACACCAGATCGGCCGCCAGCAGCAACCCCGTGGTGCGGCCGCTGCGGTCCGGCACGCGCAGCACCCACACCAGCGCGGTCAGGTTCGCCAGCACACCCACCCAGGCGACCACCGTCGCCGAGAGCACGAAACCGTGCGCGGCCACCAGCCACACCCACGCGATCGGCAGCACCCCGATCCGGTAGACCAGCGGCAGCAGCACCGCGTACCGGGTCGCGCGCACCATCAGCGAGGAGCGCGGCCCGTCGGTGCTGCTCGCCGCGACGGCGCCCATCCGCTTGAGCGCGGACACCGGCTCCGGATCGTCGATCTCCGTCGGCAACTCGCCCGGCGTGGACGCCAGCACCCCCGCCCCCTTGCGCAGCAAGGTGAGCAGGAAGTTGCCAGCCATGCCCGTTCCTTCCTCCCCCGGACCCCAGTCATAGCAAGCCGGGGGAGGCCGGAACAAGGTTCAGCGGAGATCCATGCCGAGGTCGAGCGCGGGCGAGGAGTGGGTCAGCGCGCCGACCGCCAGGTAGTCCACGCCGGTCTCGGCGTAGGCCCGCGCGTTCGCCAGCTTCAGCCCGCCGGAGGCCTCCAGCCGCGTCTTCGGCGACACCTCGTCCTTGCTGCGCACGGCTTCCGCGCACTGCCCTGGCGTGAAGTTGTCCAGCAGGACCTCGTCGGCGCTCGCGGCCAGCGCCTCGTCGAGCTGGTCGAGCGTGTCGACCTCGACCTCGCACGGCAGCGCCGGCGCGTGCTCCCTGGCCGCCGCCAGCGCGGCGGTGACCGAACCGGCGGCCACCACGTGGTTGTCCTTGATCAGCACCGCGTCGCCGAGGCCCATCCGGTGGTTGACGCCGCCGCCGCAGCGCACCGCGTACTTCTCCAGCAGCCGCAGGCCGGGCAGCGTCTTCCGGGAGTCCCGGATCGCGCAGCCGGTGCCGTCCACAGCGGACACCCACGCGGCCGTCGCGGTCGCCACGCCGGAGAGGTGGCACAGCAGGTTCAGCGCCGTCCGCTCCGCGGTGAGCAGCCCGCGCACCGGTCCCCGCACGACGAGCGCGGGCTTGCCCGCCACGAGCCGGGTGCCGTCCTCGGCGCGGTCGAGCACCTCGTACCCGTCGCCGAGCACCGCGTCGAACACCAGCAGCGCCACCGGCACACCGGCGAGCGTCCCGTCCACGCGCGGGGTGATCTCCGCGACCGCGGTCGCCGACTCGGGCACCGTGGCGGCGGTGGTCGCGTCCGGTCCGTACCGCAAGTCCTCCGCCAGCGCGATCTCCACGACGCGGCGGGCGTCCTCCAGGTCCAGGTTCATGCCACTTCCTCCGTGCACACGGGGTCGGCCAGCACCGGCTGCCCCGACGGGTTGAGCCGGATCAGCTGACTGCGCTGCCACGTCACGTCGTCCCGGCCGGGGTGGTCGGCGCGGACGTGGCAGCCGCGCGATTCGGTGCGGCGCGCGGCCGCGGCCAGCAACGCCTGCGCCACCAAGGTGAGCGACGCGTTCTCGACGTCCGCGTGGGTCTGCAGTGGACCGTCCGATGTCGACAGATCGAGGACCGCGCCGGCCACCGCCAGCCCCTCGGCGTCCCGCCCGATGGCCGCGTAACGGCTCATCGCGCGCTGCAGCGCGTCCCGCTCAGCCATCCGCACCCGCCCCCACGCGGGTGCCGACGCCTGCTTCGGGTCGGCCAGCAGGCCGGCGGCGAGGTCGGCGGCCACCGCCTCGGCGGCGGCGCGCCCGGTGACCAGGCCTTCCAGCAGGCTGTTGGACGCCAGCCGGTTCGCGCCGTGCAACCCGGTCCGCGCCACCTCGCCGGCCGCGTAGAGGCCGGCGACACCGGTGCGGCCGTCGGTGCCCGCGACGATCCCGCCGCACGCGAAGTGCGCCGCCGGGGTCACCGGGATCGGATCACGCGCCGGGTCGACGCCGATCGCCCGACAGGCCGCGAAAACCGTCGGGAACCGCTTGGCGAACCCGGGCACGCCGGTCGCGTCGAGGAACACGTGGTCGTCGATCCCGCCGGGTGCCGAGGCGAGCCGCCGCGTGATCGCGCCGGAGACGACGTCGCGCGGCGCCAGGTCACCAAGCGGGTGCACGCCGTGCATGACGGACGCCCCCGCGCCGTCGACGAGCACCGCGCCCTCGCCGCGCACGGCCTCGGTGACCAGCGGGCACCGGCCGCGGGCGCCCGGCGTGTACAGCACGGTCGGGTGGAACTGCACGAATTCCAGGTCCGCGGCCACCGCACCGGCCCGCAACCCGAGCGCGACGCCGTCACCGGTGGCGATCTCCGGGTTCGACGTGGCCTGGTAGAGCTGCCCCATGCCGCCGGTGGCCAGCAGCACCGCGGGCGCGCGCAGCACACCCGGCCGCCCCTCCGGGTCGAGCACCGTCACCCCGGCCACGTCGCCCCGCGGCGTGCGCAGCGCATCGACCGCGATGTGCCGCTCCAGCACGGGCAGCCGACGGCCGGTCGCCTCGGCGACGAGCGTCCGCTCGACCTCGGCCCCGGTCGCGTCACCACCGGCGTGGATCACGCGGAACGCGCTGTGCCCGCCCTCACGGGTGCGGGCGAGCAGCCCGGAGGCGCCCGGGTCGAACCGCGCGCCCACCGACCGCAGCCACGACACGGCACGCGGGCCGTCGGCGAGGATCACCGCGACCGCATCGGCATCGCACAGCCCGGCACCCGCGATCAACGTGTCGTCGACGTGCCGCGTGACGGAGTCGCCCTCGTCGTGCTGGTCCTCCATGACCACGGCGACGCCGCCCTGCGCCCAGCGGGTGTTGCCGTCCTCGACCGCCGCCTTCGTCACGACCAGCACCCGCAGGCCGAGCTCCTGCGCGCGGATCGCCGCGGTCAGCCCGGCGACGCCGGTGCCGAGCACCACCAGATCCGCGCGAGCCTCCCAGCAGGCGGTTTTCGTCTGTTCGTCGATAACCGGGCCGGTCATTCGCCGCCGCCGGGCTGCCCGATCTCGATCATCCGCTGCACCGAGGCGCGGGCCCTGGCAGCGATCTCCGGGTCGACGTGCACCTCGTCGGCGCCCTCGCGCAGCGCGCGCAGCAGGGCGGCCGGGGTGATCATCTTCATGTAGGCGCACGACGCCCGGTCGTTCACCGCGCGGAAGTCGATGCCCGGCGCGGCCTTGCGCAGCTGGTGCAGCATGCCCACCTCGGTGGCCACCAGCACCGACTTCGCCTTCGTCGCGCGGGCCTCGTGCACCATGTCCCCAGTGGACAGGATCTTCACCTTGTCCGCGGGCACCGCGCCCTCGCCGGCCAGGTAGAGCGCCGAGGTGGCGCAACCGCACTCGGGGTGGATGAACAGGTCCGCGTCCGGGTGGTCGGCCGCGCGCTGGGCCAGCTCGGGACCGTTGATCCCGGCGTGCACGTGGCACTCGCCTACCCAGATGTGCATGTTCTCGCGGCCGGTCTTGCGCTTGACGTGCGCGCCGAGGAACTGGTCCGGACCGAACAGGACCTCGCGATCGGCCGGGATCGAGGCCACCACGTCGACCGCGTTGGACGACGTGCAACAGATGTCCGTCTCCGCCTTGACCTCCGCGGTGGTGTTCACATAGGACACCACGACCGCGCCGGGGTGCTGCGCCTTCCACTCGCGCAGCTGGGCGCCGGTGATGGAGTCGGCGAGCGAGCAGCCGGCGCGGGCGTCGGGGATCAGCACCGTCTTGTCCGGGGACAGGATCTTCGCGGTCTCGGCCATGAAGTGCACGCCGCAGAACACGATGGTCGACGCGTCGCTGGCGGCGGCGATCCGCGACAGCGCGAGGGAGTCCCCCGTGTGGTCGGCGATGTCCTGGATCGCCGGAGCCTGGTAGTTGTGCGCCAGCAGCACGGCATCCCGCTCGCGCGCCAGCTTGCGCACCTCTTCCGCCCACGCCTCGTCCGGCTCCACGCCGCCGTACGGGGTCAGGTCCACAGTCGCTGCAGTCATCGGCCCTCCTGGACCAGTCGCTGGTTTTCGCCTTATAATCGAAAACCGTGCGAAGCCATATTAACAGCAGCGCCCCCCTGGCACACGAGGTTTTGGCGGCGGTATTGCAGGTGCGTTGCGCCACACTGCAGGTCCTGCTGTGGCGCCGGGCGCTGGATCCGCACGTCGGGCGGTGGTCGCTGCCCGGCGGGCGGCTGCGGCCGGACGAGGACGTCGAGACCTCGATCCGCCGCCAGCTCGCGGAGAAGGTCGACGTCCGGCAGCTGAGCCACGTCGAGCAGCTGGCGGTGTTCAGCGCGCCGGACCGCGTGCCGGGGCCACGCGTGGTCGCCACGGCGTTCCTCGGGCTGGTCCCCTCGGACGTCGACCCCGAGGTCCCCGAGGACACGCGCTGGCACCCGGTTGACGACCTGCCGCGCACCGCCTTCGACCACCGCGACATCGTGTTACGCGCCCGCGACCGGCTGCGCTCCAAGCTGTCCTACACCAACGTCGGCTTCGCGCTCGCGCCACGCGAGTTCACCATCTCGGCGCTGCGCGAGCTGTACTCGGCCGCGCTGGGTTACAAGGTCGACGCGACGAACCTGCAGCGTGTGCTGGCCCGGCGCGGCCTGCTCTCGCCCACCGGGCACACGGCCGCGCCGGGCCGCAGCGGGGGACGACCGGCCGCGTTGTTCTCCTTCACCGGGAAGGGCATCCAGGTCACCGACCCGTTCGCGGTGTTCCGCCCACCGCCCAAACGACGTTGAGCGAGAACCACCGGATCGACGTACCGTGTAGCCGTGGATGCGGAGCGGCAGGAAAGAACGACAGAGACCATCCCCCTGTTCCCTCTGCAGACCGTCCTGCTGCCCGGCGCGACGCTGCCGCTGCACCTGTTCGAGCCGCGCTACCGGCAGCTCGCGGTCGACCTGCTGACCGGCACGATCCCGGACCGCCGGTTCGGGATCGTCGCGATCCGGAACTCCGCGGTGCGTGAGGTCGAGCACCTCGACCACGTCCACGGCATCGGCTGCACCGCGCTGCTCGGCGAGAGCGAGCGGCTGCCCGACGGCCGGTTCGACATCATCACCCGCGGCGAGCGCCGCTTCCGCGTACTGGACATCGACAACAGCCGGGCGCCCTACCTGGTCGGCACCGTCGAATGGGTCGACGACGCCCCGCTGCCGCCTGCCGCCGGACGGGCGGTCGCCGGGCTGCGCGACGCGGCCCTGTCCGCGCACGCGGCGTACTGCGAGGCCGCCTGGCACCGCGACTCGTGGGCGGCGCCGGAATCGGAGACCGGGCCGGGCGCTCTGTCGTACCTGCTCGCCGCCGACTGCCTGCTGCCGCTGGCCGACCGGCAGCAGCTGCTCGAAGAGACCCAGCCGCTGCGCCGGCTGCGGATGGTCAGCCGGATGCTGCGGCGCGAGGCCGGCTTCCTGTCGAAGCTGCGCGCGGTGCCCGCTCCCCCACCCGAGCTGATCCAGCTCGGCCTGCCCGCCAGCCTGAACTGAGACGCTGGCCACAACGTTTCCGCAGGTGAGCGGGAACAACGATCTTCCTGGTACCGTTGGACCTTCGGCGCTGGCAACAGCCCCTGCCACCAGCCCGCCGGATCAAGGTGATTGATCCGAGCCCGGCGTGGCAACCCAGATACCGCAGCAAGAAAAACCAGATGGGCCCTTACGCGTGCCTGTCACCCTTGCTGGTGCCTGGAGCGCCAGCTGAGAAACGAAACGCATGGAAGGAGGCGGCACGCCATGAGCCGCGACGTGATCGACTGGCGTACTCGTGCCGCCTGCCGGGACGAGGACCCTGAGCTGTTCTTCCCCGTGTCCGAAATGGGCCCGGGCGCCCGGCAGGTCGCACGGGCCAAGGCGGTGTGCGCAAGCTGTCCGGTGCGCGCCGAATGCTTGGCCTACGCACTGGACTCCGGTCTCGACAACGGCATCTTCGGCGGCACCACCGAGCAGGAGCGGCGCAGCCTGATCCGCTCCCGCCGGCGCGCCGAGGCGGCCTGAGACAAGCCGAACGGCCGGGACCCCGAGCACGGGGTTCCGGCCGTTTCGCGTTTCCAGGAAGTGTCCGGTAAGTCATCGGAGCCAGAGGATGGTGGCGGCCAGCCGAGTCGCGGAACTGTTTGAGCCGGTTGAAACAGCGTTCGACCACGTTGCGCCGCTTGCAGGCCTCAGAGTCGAAGGCGGGAGCGGCAGCAGTTGCGGATCGCCACCGGCCTGGCCTCCAGTGAGCAGCACCCGCAGCGGCCGCCCCGTCGACCGCGAGCGCCTCGACGCCGGGCGCGCAGCCCCCTTTTTCCAGGCACCAGCAGCATGCAGGTGCGCCCGTACCACGCCGCCACCGCCGACCCCGACCCGGCACCGGCAGCAACGCCTCGATCCGCGCCCACGCCCGGACCACAGCTAGATCGACTACAGGACAGGACCTAGCCCAGCCTGCGGCCGAGGTCGTCGCGGCCGTTCCAGCCGGCGAGCAGGCCGTAGGCCAGCGCGGTGCCCAGCGGCTGGGCCACCAGGACCCACAACGACTCGATGCGCGGCGCCCGTTCGATCACGTCGCCGACCGCCGGCGTAGTCGTGACCGCGTAGGCGCTGTTGGCGAAGGCCACACCCATCTGGACGCCGAGCCAGGCGGCGAGCAGGCCGCCGAGCACCGCGGCGATCAGCACCACGGGCCCGCGCCGCTCGCGCAGCATCCACACCGCGGCCCCGGTGACGACACCCAGGCCGAGGCCCAGCAACGCGTAGATCGCGAGGTCGTCGAAGCGGTGCCAGCTCTCCAGCTGCAGCGGGATCAGCTGGCCGCCGTCGAACACGCGCACCCGTTCGGGCGGGGCGAGCAGCGACCAGAGCCAGCCGAGCGGGATGCCGAGCACGCCGATCAGCGACAGCAGGCTGACCGCGGGCAGCAGGTCGGCCTTCACGACCACCCGCGGCTGGGGTGGCCGCCGGTGGAACAGCACAGCGGACAGCTCCGGGCCGGGTGCTCCCGGCCTGGCCTGCACCGGCGACGAGTCGGCCACCGCACCTCTTTCCGTTGCCGCTTGATCCGCCGCACCGAGATTAGCCGGTCACCCCACCCGTGTACGCACCGTGTCGGCCGCGTCGCCGATCCAGTCCGCCGGGTTCACCCGGAGAACGCGGGTCAGGACTGGGTGTTCAGGCCTTTTTCGAACCGTTCGGCGTCGAAGTCGCCGCCGAACCACGGCGACAGCCCGGCGCGCGCGGCCTCGAGGAAGGCGTCCCGGTCCAGCCCGCCCGCACCCTCGGCGAGGGCGCCGAGCAGGGGCGATCCGGCGGCCACCGGCAGGTCGGACACGTTGCACAGGGCGGCCAGGTCCGGCTGCCCGGGCCAGGACCCGATGACGACACCGAGCACGTTGAGACCACGCGCGGTCGCGACCTCGGCTGTGAGGGCCGTCGCGTTGAGGGTGCCGAGCCCGGCCTCGGCGACCACCAGCAGCGGCGCGGACAGCGACCACGCGACGTCGGCGAGGGTGCCGCCGTCGGCGTCGAAGCGCACCAGCAGTCCTCCGGCGCCCTCGACCAGCACGAGGTCGTGCGTCTCGGCCAGCTCGCTCGCCGCGCCCGCGGCCTCGGCAGGCCCGACCGGTGCGATGCCGCTGCGTCGCGCCGCGACCTCCGGGGCGAGCGGGTCGGGGTAACGGCGCAGCTCGCGGGCGGTGACCTCCCCGGCCAGGCGGGTCACCTCGTCGATGTCGCCGGGCTCGCCGGGGGCGACCCCGGTCTGCGCGGGTTTCAGCACGGCCACCCGGCGGCCCTCGGCGCGCGCGAGCGCGGCGAGGGCCGCGGTCACCGCGGTCTTGCCGACGCCGGTTCCGGTCCCGGTCACCACCAGCACGCTCACGGGATCCGACATTAATACCGGCGCCGGCCGGCCGGCTTTCCGGTGTGTGGCTACCCGGTGACCATCGGGTTGCTCTCCTCGGTCCCGTTCACGACGCCGTCGACGCTGTCGGCCGAGACGAAGGCGTTCGCCTTCGGGTCGTACAGGTGCACCCGCGCGGCGCCGACCTCGAAGTACATCCCCACCAGGTCGACCTCGCCGCGGGCCTCGGCGGCCGCGACCGTCGGGTACTCCCGCAGCCGGTCCAGCTGCTGCAGGATGTTGTGCAGCGCCAGCTGGTCGGCCTCGGACGCGGGCAGCGAGTCGCCGATCCGGATCGGGGCGTGCGTCTTCGCCCGCTCCACGCTCGGCTCGGCGTGCCGGAGCCAGGACTCCAGCGCGGGCGCGCCCGCCGGCACGCCACCGAGCAGCGCCTTCATCGCGCCGCACGACGAGTGCCCGCACACCACGATCTCGCGCACCTTGAGCACCCCGACCGCGAACTCGACCGCGGCGCCGATGGACGCGTCCGAACCCGCCGCGCACGTCGCGTGGTCGGGCACCAGGTTGCCGATGTTGCGCACGGTGAACAGGTCGCCCGGGCCGCTGCTGGTGATCAGGTTCGGCACGATCCGCGCGTCGCCGCAGGTGATGAACAGCGTCTCCGGGTTCTGCGTGTCGGCCAGCTTGCCCAGGATCGGGCGGACCAGCTCCGAGGTGCGCCGCTCGAACTCGACCATGCCGCGCCGCATCGAACTCTCCCGCGGCTGCCGCTGTTCCGGGACCTCGACCGGCTCCTCCTGCTGGGCCTGCTGCCAGTCGGACCAGGGGGCGAACCAGCGCGGCGCGATCCGCTGGGCCTTGGCCTTGTGCACGGTCGGCTCGCCTGCTTTGCCCCGCTCGAACCAGGGGTGCCCGATCTCGTCCACGATCACCTGGCCGCCGGCCTCCTCGTGGGAGTGCTGCCAGGCCGAGAGCGTGTCGAACGCGGCGTGGTCGAGGTAGTCCACGACGAGTTCGAGGGTCACCGTCGCGCCGCGCGGGATGGTGCCCAGTACCGAGGTCAGGCGCGGGATCGAGAGCGCGGACAACGCCCCCTCGACGACGACGCGCCACTTGTCGCCGTCGCGCTCGGCGTGGATGCCGGACCACAGCAGGCGGCGGAGCATGATCAGCGCGGCCGCGGCGACGCCGATCAGCACACCGGTGAGCAGGTCGATGGCCACGACGCCGAGCAGCGTGATCAGGTAAACCGGCAGGTCACCGTGCCGCAGCACCTGCTTGATGTGGTTGAGGTTGACCAGCTTCGCGCCCACGTGCACCAGCAGGCCGGCGAGCGCGGCCAGCGGGATGTTGCGCAGCAGCCCGGCCAGCACGGCGACGAACAGCAGCACCCAGACGCCGTGCAGCACGGCCGAAACGCGGGTGCGGGCACCGGTCTGCACGTTGGTCGAGCTCCGCACGATCACGCCGGTGACCGGCAGGCCGCCGAGCGCGCCCGAGGTCATGTTGGCCGCGCCCTGGCCGAGCAGCTCGCGGTTGAGGTTCGCGCGCGGGCCGGTGTGCATCTTGTCGACGGCGACCGCGGAGAGCAGGCTCTCGACGCTCGCGACCAGCGCGATGGTGACGACGGCGACGCCGAAGTCGAACCAGCCGGTGTCCGGGAAGTCCGGCGCGAAGCTGATGTCGAGCACGTTCGCCGGGATGTCGACGCGCGGCACCTCCAGGCCGGCGACCAGCGAGAACACGGTGACCGCGACGATCGCGGCGAGCGGACCGGGCACCTTCCGCACCGCGGCGGGGAGCTTGCCCCACACGAGCAGGATGCCGATGGTGATCAGGCCGATCAGGGTGGCGGGCCCGTGCGGGTCGAGGATCTGCGCCGGCAGCTGGAGCAGGTTGTCGATCGGCGAGCTCTGCGCGCTGCCGCCCAGCACGATGTGCAGCTGGGCCAGCACGATCGTGACCCCGATGCCGGCCAGCATGCCGTGCACGATGGCCGGGGACAGGGCCAGCGCGGCGCGAGCGATCCGGCTCAGGCCGAGCAGGATCTGCAGCGCGCCCGCCAGGACGGTGATGGCGCAGGTGGCGGCCCAGCCGAACTCGTTGATGGTCTCCGCCATGATCACCGTCAGGCCCGCGGCGGGGCCGCTGACCTGCAGCGGCGCGCCGCCGAGCGCGCCGGCCACGATGCCGCCGACGATCGCGGCGATCAGCCCGGCGACGATCGGCGCCCCGGAGGCCAGCGCGATGCCCAGCGACAGCGGGATCGCGACGAGGAAGACGACCAGCGAGGCCGGCACGTCGTGGCGGAGGTTGTCCAGCGCGGACCGCCACGAGCGGGGCGGAGCGTGCTCACGCTCCTGAGCAGAGTTGTCAATCATTCACGCCTCCGGTGCGGAAGTGCCCGAACATGGGGATGAACCGAGGAAGACCGGCCCCAGTGACGGCCTGTAGCACCAGAGATACCGAAAAACGCCCGGGATGTCCGGTATGCAAAGAAATTCTCACGTTTTGTTCACAAAGGGTCATGACTGATGAGTAACGGCGTATTGGCGTCAGGCCATCAGTGTGCGTGACACAGGTCACCGAGCAGCTTGATGATCGACACGAAACGTGACTGAGGGTGCACGACGCCGGGCTGAGTGTCCCCGGTCACACTGGATTGGGTGAATTATTCACGGTGGCAGGTATTAGCGCTTCAGACCACCCTCGCGACTGGTCCCCAGCCGCGCTCGACGCCGTGCGCGGCTGGGGACCGGACCAGGGCGCGGCGGACGCGGGATGACCGCGGGTGAGCGCACGGCTCGGTGCGGCACGTCCGGGGTCCCCCGTCCCCGTGAGCCGGCCCCGCCCGGAGAACTGCCGCCGCGAGACCGACCACGGCACCCTCGACGACCGCCTCGGTGGCGCCCCACCCGGTGCGACACATCCCGGGATCCCCGTCCCCGTGAGCCGGCCCCACCCGGAGACTGCCGCCGCGAGACCGACCACCGCACCCTCCAGCGCACCCTCCACCACCGCCTCGGTGGCACCCCACCCCGGCGCGGTACATCCCGGGCCCCGTCCCCGCGAGCCGGCCCCACCCGGAGACTGCCGCCGCGAGACCGACCACCGCACCCTCCAGCGCACCCTCCACCACCGCCTCGGTGGCACCCCACCCCGGCGCGACACATCCCGGGTTCCCCCGTCCGCGAGCCGGCCGTCCCCGCGAGCCGGCCCTAGCCGGAGAACTGCCGCCGCGAGACCTCCGCGTGCGCCATCCGCCGCAGGGCCGCGAACAACGCATCGCCGAGAACAGTGCCGACCACCGCACCCTCGACCACCGCCTCGGTGGCGCCCAGCCGAGCCACCGCCGACACATCCCTCTCGGCGACCGAGGCCGCCGCCTCGGCGTAGCTGTCGAGTTCGTCCAGCACCCACTCGTGCCCGACCTCCCGGAGCGCGCACAGCACACCCACCAGCGACTCGACCACCGGCGATCCGGCGTGCACCTCCCAGCCCCGCCGCCGAGCCACCTCCTCGATGCGGCTCAGCGCCCAGGCGCGGTCGTCGGCCGTCACCTCCGGCTTCGCCACCGGCAGGCCGTGCTGGGCCAGGCCGAGGATGTCGTGCGTCGACGTGGCCGGGTCGTCGATCGCGCTCAGCACCTCGCCGACCGCGGCCACGGACAGTCCGCCGATCTCCAGCAGGGCACGCACCAGCTTCAGCCGCCGCACGTGCGCGGGCCCGTAGCGGGCCTGGTTGGGGCTGGTCAGCTCGCCGGGCGGGAGCAGGCCTTCGCGCTGGTAGTACTTGATCGTCGCGACCGGGACGCCCGACTCCCGGCTCAGCTCCGCCATGCGCATCCGGCGTTCCTCCCTCTGGACACAACCTCATGGGTAGAGTAGCTTCCCATTTCAGATAGTACAGCTATCCGTTCTGGAGGCGATGAGGATGACCACCCTGTCACTGCGCTCGTCCACCACCCGGCGGGCCGTGCTGCACTATGCCGAAATGTGGATCGCCATGGGCCTGGGCATGGCGGTCCTCGGACCGCTCGTCCGGCTGGGTTTCGACGCGGCGGGCTGGTCGGCGGTCCTGGACCGCACCGACTGGCGGGCGATGATCATGGCGACCGAGATGGCCCTGCCGATGGCCGCGTGGATGCGGTTCCGGCGGCACAGCCGGCGCTCGGTGCTCGAGATGACCGTGTGGATGTACGTGCCGTTCGCGGTGCTGCTCGTGCCGTACTGGGCCGGCGTGATCTCCGGCGGCGCGCTGATGGGCATCGGTCACGGCCTGATGGGCGTGGCCATGGCGGTGGTCGTCTACCGGCACCGCCACGACCACCACTGACGCGTCAGCGGACCACCACCGGCAACGTGTTCAAGCCGTGCACGAGCGTGCTCTCCCGCCAGCGGAGCTCGCCCGGGTCGCCGTCGAGCTCGATCACCGGGAAGCGCTCGAGCAGGCGGCCGAGGGCGACCTCCGCTTCGAGCCGGGCGAGCGGCGCCCCGACGCAGTAGTGGATGCCGTGGCCGAAGGCCAGGTGACCACCGGCCGGGCGGGTGACGTCCAGGCGGTCCGGCTCCGGGAACCGCTCGCCGTCGCGGTTGGCGCCCACCAGTGAGACCATCACGAACTCGTTCGCCGGGATCTCCACGTCGCCGATCCGCACCGGTTCCACCGTGAACCGCAGGGTCGCGATGTTGATCGGCCCCTCGAACCGCAGGAACTCCTCGACGGCGCCGGGCAGCAGCGACGGGTCGGCCCGGAGGGCCGCCAGCTGGTCCGGGTGCCGCAGCAACGCCAGCACGCTGTTGCCGATGAGGTTGACCGTCGTCTCGTGCCCGGCGACGAGCAGCAGGAACGCCATCGCCACCAGCTCTTCCGGCGACAGCTGGTCACCCTCGTCCGACACGTGCACCAGGTCGGACAGCAGGTCCTGGGTCGGCGCCGCGCGCTTGGCCGCGACCAGCGCCGTGAGGTAGCCGGCCATCGAGCGGGCCGCGGCGTGGAAGTCGTCCTCGGGCCCGGAGTTGAGCAGCGTGTTCGACCACTCGCGGAAGTCGCCGCGCTCCTCCTCCGGGATGCCGAGCAGCTCGCAGATCACCGTGATCGGCAGCGGGTAGGCGAACGCGTCCAGCAGGTCCACCCGGCCGCGCGCGGCGACGGCGTCCAGCAGCTCGTCGGTGATCTGCTCGATGCGCGGCCGCAGGGCGGCGACGGTGCGCGCGGTGAAGGCCTTGTTGACCAGCTTGCGCAGCCGCGTGTGGTCCGGCGGGTCGCTGTTGAGCATGTGGTGGCGCAGCAGGCTGCCCGACGGGTCGTCGCCGCCCGTCCCCCCGGTCGCCGTCAGGCGCATCTGGAACAGCTCCTGCGCCCGGTCGGCGTCCTTGCTCAGCCGCGGGTCCGCGAGGAGCGCCTTGGCCTCCGCGTACCCCGAGACCAGCCAGACCCGCAACCCGCGGGGCATGATCGCGGGCCGGACCGGGCCCTCCTCGCGCAACGCGCGGTAGAGGGCGTGCGGGTCCTGGATGATGTCGTCGTCGAGCTCGATCGGTTCGTCCACCACGCGCATTTCGTGGTCCTCCCAGTGGCGTTCGTGCTCCGGCAAGTCGTCAACGGGCAGCGGGCGCGATTGGTGCCCGGCTCACCGGGCCGCGAGCGCCTCGGCGACCCGGTCCACCACCCCCTTCCAGTGCTTCCGCTGCGCGGCGCGCTCCTCGGCGTCGGCCAGCCATTCCTGGTGGAAGCGCACGACCGTCCGGTCGCCCGACGGCGAAACCGTCACCTGCACCGTCGAGTCGTGGTCCCAGTCCTTCGGCCGCCAGGTCAGCCGGATGCGGTCCAGCTCGCGGTAACTGCGGACCTCGCCGGTCGTGCCGCCGGCCGTCTCGTAGCGCTCCCCCTTGCCACCGGGGACGACGGCGCCGAGCCAGATCTCGGCGCCGGCCCTGCTGGTCAGGAACTCCCAGACGGCGGCGGCCGGGTACGGCAGCGTCCGGGAGACGCCGACCTGCCAGCCCGCGTCGGCAGTCCGGCCCACTTCCTTGGTCATGGGCTCATGATGGCAGGAGGCACCGACAGTTCCGGCCCGGTCATGGGGCACGATGGGAGATCGTGCGGTATCGCCCCATCACCTTCGAACGCCTCGCCGGGGAACTGGCCGAGCGGGTGCTCGTGCTGGACGCGCCGTGGGTGCGGATCGCCGTGGACGGCCCGCCGGGCACCGCGGCACTCGCCGACGCGCTGGTCGACCCGCTGCGGCTGGGCGGCCGCGCGGTGCAGCGCGTGTCCACTGTGGACTTCCTGCGGCCCGCGTCGCTGCGCTTCGAGTACGGCAGGGAGAACCCGGACTCCCGCTACTGGTCCTGGCTGGACGAAGGCGCGTTGCGCCGCGAGGTGCTGGACCCGTTGGGGCGCAACGGAAGCGGCGAGGTGCTGCCCGCGCTGTGGGACGCGGCTCGCGACCGCGCCACCCGCTCCGCGCGGGTGCCGCTGCCCGCGCCGGGCGTGCTGGTCGTGGACGGTGAGATGTTGCTCGGGCGTGGCCTGCCGTTCGAGCTGACCGTGCACCTGCAGCTGTCCCCGGGAGCGTTGCGGCGCCGCCTGCCCGAAGACGAGCAGTGGGCGCTGCCCGCGTTCGAGCGGTACGAGGAAGAGGTGCGGCCCGCGGAGATCGCCGACGTGGTGGTGCGCGCCGACGACCCGCGGCACCCGGCGGTGCTGGAGCGGGCCGCGTGACGGTCAGGGGGCGACGGCAGGCTCTCCGTTGAGGAACGCGCGCAACCGGGCGCCCAGCAGGTCCCACCGCCACTGCTCGGTCACCCAGTTCCGGCCCGCGACGCCCATCTTGCGGGCGCGCGACGGGTCGTTGAGCAGCGGGGTGAGGGTCTCGACCAGCTGGTGGACGTCGCGGCCGTCGACGACGTGGCCGGTCACCTCGTCGAGGACGGTTTCCGGGGCGCCGCCCGAGTTGCCCGCGACGACCGGCAGGCCCGTCGCCGAGGCCTCCAGGTAGACGATCCCGAGGCCTTCCACGTCCAGTCCCTTGCCGCGGGTGCGGGCGGGCATGGCGAAGACGTCGCCGGCTGCGTAGTGCGCGGGCAGCTCGGGCCACGGCACCGAACCAGTGAACACGACATCGTCGGCGACACCCTGCGCCTCGGCGAGCCGTTCCAGGGACTTCCGGTACGGGCCGCCGCCGACGAGCAGGAGTGCGACGTCCGGTACGCGGCGGCGCAGTTCGGGGAGGGCGTGGATGAGCATGTCCTGGCCCTTGCGCGGCACGAGCCGGGACACGCAGACGACGGTCGGCCGGTCGCCGAGGCCGTGCCGGGCGCGGATCTCGTCGCGGGCGGCGGGGTCCGGTTTGAACACGTCCGGGTCGACGCCCGGCGGCAGCAGCTCCAGCCCGGCGGACGGGCCGAACGCCGACGCGAACCGGCCGCGGGTGTACTTGCTGACGTAGGTGATCACGTCGGTGGTGTCGCCGATGCGGCGCAGCGCCTGGCGGGCCAGCGGCAGCATCGACCAGCCGACCTCGTGCCCGTGCGTGCTCGCGACGACCCAGTCCGCGCCCGCGGCCCGCAGCGGCTGGGCGAGCAGCGCCAGCGGGGCCGCGGCGCCGAACCAGACGGCCTGGCAGTCGTGTGCGCGCAGGATGTCCTTGGCGCGGCGGAGCACGTCCGGGGTGGGCAGCATGAGCGAGGTGGGGTGCCGGACCACCTCGAACGGCGCGGCGGCGTCGAACTCGGGGTGCGAGCCGGAGGGCTTGTCCCAGGACGGTGCGTAGACGACGAGCTGGTCCGGCGGCAGCAGGCGCGCGAAGGAGTTCAGGTAGTTCTGGATCCCCCCGGGCCGCGGCGGGAAGTCGTTGGTCACCAGCAGGGTCCGAAGCACGGGCTGGAGACTACTAGGGAGCGCCGGGACGGTTCCGGGTGCGGCGGCCCGGGAACGAGTCAGGGGCGGCTCCGGTTGTGGCCGGTGCCGCCCCTGTCGTGTTGCCGAACTCAGCTCACCGCGACGCGGCGGGCCGAGACGTAGTTGTTCTGCAGCGGCGAGATCTTGACGACGTCCCCGGTCTCGGGGGCGTGCACCATCTTGCCGTCGCCCAGGTAGATGCCCACGTGGTGGATCGGCGAACCGAAGAACACCAGGTCGCCGGGCTGCAGCTGGGCCCGCGAGACCGCGACACCGGCCGTGGCCTGCTGCTGGCTCGTGCGCGGCAGGGTGATGCCCGCCGCCTTGTAGGCGTACAGCGTCAGACCCGAGCAGTCGAACGAGCTGGGGCCGGTGTCGCCCCAGCCGTACGGGCTGCCGAGCTTGCTCAGCGCGACGTCGATCGCCTCCTGGGCGGCCGCCGTCGGGGCGGGCACGTTCGGCGCGAGGCCGCCCGTGTCCTTCTGCGCGGCCCGCTCGGACGCGGTGAGCCGCTGGCGCACCTGGTCCAGCTGGTCGAGCTGCGCCTGCAGCGCGGCCTGCCGGGCGTGCAGGTCGTTCAGCAGCGTCGCGGCCGCGTCCTTGGCGACCTGCGAGCGCGTCTGGGCGTCGGCTGCCGCGGCCTGGGCGTTGGCAGCCGCCTGGATCGCCGCGTTGTAGTCGGCGAGCGCCTTGTTCTTCTCGTCGGCGAGCACTTCCAGAGCGGAGGAGCGCTCCAGGAAGTCCTGCGCCGAGGTGCCGTTCAGCAAGGCGGACAGCTTGTTGAACTGCACGCCGCCGACGAACGAGGCGTCGGCGAACTGGTCGACCACGCCCTGGTACTGGTTCTTCGCGATGAGCGCCTGCTCACCGGCCGCGTTGGCGGCTGCCAGGTCGGCGTTGGCCCGGTCCAGGTCGGCCTGCTTGGCGTCGAGGTCGGCCTGCGCCTGCATGGCCTCCTCGTTCAGCTGCTCGGCCTGTGCGGCGAGCTGCCGGTACTGCGCCAGGGCGTCCGACGAGGTGGCGGGCTGCTGTGGGGCGGGGAGGGGGACCGCGCCGGCCGGAGCCGTGGGGAAACCACCGACCGCGAGTACCGCGGCGGCGGCGAGGGCTCCTGCGACCACGCGCTTGATGGGTTGCGACTGCACGCCGCGCGTGTCTCCTTTGCACTCATGTCGCCGCCGGCCGTCGCAGGAGGTCGGGGGACCCTCCACACTGCACCGGCGCGGGCGGACACAAGCACCCGAACCGGTCTACGACGGTAACCCGGCATGTCCAGACGCAGGGGGTAGCGCATCTGGGTCCATGCGTGGGTCCGGCACAGCTCCCCGACAAGCTGCTACGGCGACAATCTCGCGTCGCCGCCGCGGGCGCGACGGCTGCCGGGCGCGAGATCTCGGCCAGGTTACGAAACGACCGCCGTCGCGTCCACCAGGCACCAGGTAAAAACTTTGCGTAATCACCTCTCTTCCCGTTCGGACCAGCAGTTCCCCTGTGGGTGTGACCAAGGCAACAGTCGGCAGGATCACGACTACTGACCGTTTGCCGCTCGAAGCGACCGTTTGTCTTCTTCGGCATGTCGGGGCGCGGTGGGTGCCCGGCCGCCGTGGTTCGGGCCATTTCGGGCGCGGAACGGCCGGCCGTCTTGATCGGGGGCATTCGGGTGCGGAGCGGCTGTCTGAACGACGGTGCGCGCAGGATTCGGAGGTTCCCTCGGCGTGTCAGGGGTCGGGGTCGGCCGCCACGGCGGGGATACATGTGCACGCGCAGCAGCCGGCCGCCCGACGGCCCACCAGCCGCCCGCCACCACGGCGCGCACGATCGCCCCTCGAACCACGACCCGGGGCTCCCTCGCCCGTGTCTGGACGGCGGTCGCCACGGTCGGGCTCCATCCACGCGCGCAGCAGCCGCTGGCCACCACGGCGGGCGCAGGATTGCCACTCGAACCACGACGGAGGTTCCCTTGCCGTGCCGGGTCGCTCCCCCATCCACCCCGAGGCGCCCGAGTATGTCCGGCAGCCCCCGAGACCGCTCGCAGCGACCGTTGCGTCAGCCCGCGCGGCGCTCGGGCAGCCGCACATGCGGGCGCCGGCCTCGGGAGATCGTTCGGGGCGGCGGCACCAGGCCCGCGTCGGCGAGCAACTCGACCGCGGCGAGTTCCTCGAAGTCGAGTTCGACGACCGGCGGGGCGTCGACCACGGCGCTCAGCACGCAGTCGCCGCAGGCGCGGCCCCTCAGCGTGCACCGGTTGCACTCGATGATCACGGTGTTGTCGTTCATGGCGTGCCTCCTCGTTGCTACTGGGATGCACGGTACGAGTGACCACCGACAATTTCGGGCTCGCGTATCGAACGAATGGACCAACGGTGTGCGAGAAAACCGCCGACCTGCGGAAACACCGCCGAAAAAAATCTCTAGACCCGTCCCAGCCGCGCCAGCAGCACCGCCGATGCGACCGGGTGCGCCCCCGATCGCCGGACCGAGTCGGCCACTCCGCGGTCGGTCGAGGCCACCACCAGCGGGCGGCCCTGCGGCTCGGCCGCGACCAGCGACCGGATCACGTCGTCCGCGATCACGCCGGGGTCGGAGAACAACACGCGCACCCCGCGGGCGCTCACGGTCGGCACCGACATCACCTCGGCGCCGTCGAACACCACGGTGATCTCCGCGCCCGTCCGCGCCGCCAGCGCGCCGAGCTGCTGCACCAGCCGGTTCCGCTGGTCGGCCAGCGTCAGCTCCGGGTAGCCGGTCTTGGTGACGTTGTAGCCGTCGACGATCAGGTGCACGCTCGGCAACGCGAGCAGCCGGTCCAGCACCGCCGGGTCCCGCACCTGCCGCCCGGCCCCGGTGCCCGATGTAGCACCCAGCACGGTGTCCGCCGGGCGCCGCGCGCTGGTGTCCAGCGCCAGCTCCCGCCGCAACCCCGTGACCGCGCCCTGCAGGGTGTCGACGAGCAGCGACAGGCGCACCTCGTCCGCCTCGCGGGCCTCCTTCGCGGACTGGCGCGCGATCTCCGCGTCCGCCGCCGCCCGCTCGGCCCGCGCCCGTTCGGAAGCCGCGCGCTGGCGCTCACGCTCCAGCTGAGCGGTCACCGCGGCCACCTCCTGCTCCCGCCGCACGTCGGCCTGCGCCAGCAGCTCACGCGCCTCCTCGGCGACGTCCTTGGCCTGCCGCAGCTGCGTGCCCTGCTCCCGGAGCCGGTTGCGCAGCTTCGCCAGCTCCTCCTCGCGCTCCACGCGGGCGCCCTCGATCGCCTCCCGCGCCTCCGCCAGCTCCTCGCGCACGCGCGCGAGCTCCGCCTCCAGCCGCTGGCTGCGCGCCACCGCCGCGTCGCGCTCGGCCCGCAGCGCCGTCTCCGCCGCGTTCTTGACCACCAGCCGCACGCGGGTGGCTGCGCTGGCCTCGCCGAGCAGGACGGCCGCCACCGCGGCGGCCACCGGGTCCGGGTCGTTCGGGTCGAGCGCGTCCGGCCGGTACTCGCGCACCCACTCGAGGACGGCGGTGCGGAACGCGGTCGAATCCTCCAGGGTTGTGAGGAGCGCCGCACCGCCCAGCTTCGCACGCTTGGCCGGGGCGAACTTCGCGACCGGCCGCAGCTGCTGCGGGATGTCGATGCGCGGGATCTTCCCCAGTGCCTCGGCGGCCAGCTCGGCGAGCCGGCCGCGCACCGGCTCCGGCAGATCGCGCCAGTTCACGGACTTGGTGTCCGGCTCCGGGCGCGCGCTCGCCGCGGGCGCCCGGAGACCGGGGTCTTCGGGCTCTTCGGCGTGCACTGAGGGAAACATCCGTTCAGGGTAGTCCGCTTCGGTAACGATCACCGTTCGTGCCGTGATCCGGGATTGTCGGTCCCCCTCCTTATGGTGCCGATCATGCAACTCGCGGACGGCGCGCAACTGACCTTCGACGAACTCGGCACGCCGCTTCGGGACACCACGTTCGTCGTGTTCGACCTGGAGACGACCGGGACCAAGCCGGGCCCGGACGGCATCACCGAGATCGGCGCGGTCAAGGTCCGCGGCGGCGAGGTGCTGGGTGAGTTCGCCACACTCGTCGACCCCGGGATGCCCGTCCCGCCGCAGATCGTGGCGCTGACCGGCATCACCTCGGCGATGCTGCACGACGCGCCGAAGATCGACCGCGTGCTGCCCGCGTTCCTGGAGTTCGCCAGCGGCGCGGTGCTGGTCGCGCACAACGCGCCGTTCGACACGTCGTTCATGCGTGCGGCCTGCCTGCACCACGGCTACCCGTGGCCGAAGCCCGCCGTGGTGTGCACGGTCCGCCTCGCCCGGCGCGTGTTGACGCGGCAGGACAGCCCCAGCTTCCGGCTGTCCGCGCTGGCGGCCCTGTTCGGCTCGCCGGTGACGCCGAACCACCGCGCGCTGGACGACGCCCGCGCCACCGTGCACGTCCTGCACGCGCTGCTGGAGCGGGTCGGCAACGTCGGGGTGCAGTCGCTGGAGGAACTGCTCGACTACCTGCCCGAGGTGACGCCCGCCCAGCGGCGCAAGCGCGGGATGGCGGCCCACCTGCCGGAACGCCCTGGCGTCTACCTGTTCCGCGGGCCGGGCGACGAGGTCCTGTACGTCGGAACGGCGAGCAACCTGCGCCGCCGGGTCCGCCAGTACTTCACCGGTTCGGAGAGCCGCGGCCGGATCCGCGAGATGGTCGCCCTCGCCGAGCGGGTCGACGGCATCGAGTGCAGCCACGCGCTGGAGGCCCAGGTCCGGGAGCTGCGGCTGATCGCCGCGCACCGGCCCTCCTACAACCGGCGCTCCAAGAACCCGCGCAAGTCGTGGTGGATCGTGCTCACCGACGAGGCGTTCCCGCGACTGTCCGTGGTGCGGCTGCCCAAGGACGGCGCGCTCGGCCCGTTCTCCTCGCAGGTCACGGCCAAGATCGCGGCGGACGCCCTGGCCGGCGCCGTCGGCCTGCGCACGTGCACCCAGCGGATCTCCGCGCACTCGCCGTCCGGCCGGCCGTGCGCGCTCGCCGAGCTCGGGCGGTGCGGGGCGCCGTGCGCCGGCAGGCAAAGTGTGGAGGAGTACTCCCCCGGCGTGCACGCGATCGTCGACCTGGTCGCCGGGCGCGGCGCCCGGCCGCTGGAGTCCGCGCGCCGCCAGCTCGACGACCTGGCCGGAGCCGAGCACTTCGAGCAGGCGGCGCGGCGGCGGGACGAGCTCGCCGTGCTGGTGCGCGCCGTGGACCGGGCCCACCGGCTGTCGTCGCTGGCCGCGATCCCGGAGCTGGTCGCGGCGGCCCCGGACGGCAACCGCGGGTGGGAGTTCGCGGTGATCCGGCACGGCAGGCTGGCCTCCGCCGGAGTGGCCCGGCGCGGTGTGCCGCCGATGCCGGTGGTCGAGCAGCTCGTGGCGTCCGCGGAGACGGTCGAGCCCGGCCCGGGGCCCCTGTACGGGGCGCCGCCCGAGGAGACGTCGATCCTGCTGCGCTGGCTCACCCGGCCCGGCGTCCGCCTGGTGCGCACGGCCGTGCCCTGGTCGGAGCCCGCGCACGGCGCCGGTCCGTGGCGCGGCTGGCTGGAGCAGGTCGCCACCGCCGTGTCGCTCGAGCAGGCCGGGTAGGGACGCGGGGAGCTACGATCGCCGCGCTACCCAATTACGCGAGGAGGACGCGAGTGATCACCGCGATCGTGCTGATCCATGCCGTGGCGGACAGCATCCCGGAGACCGCGCAGGCGATCGCCGACATCGACGGCGTGGCGGAGGTGTACTCGTGCGCCGGGGACGTCGACCTGATCGCGATCGTGCGGGTGCACGCCCACGAGGAGCTCGCCGACCTCATCCCGGCCAAGATCGGCAAGGTGCCGGGCGTGATCGACACCGACACGCACATCGCGTTCCGGTCCTACTCCACCGCCGACACCGAGTCCGCGTTCGCGATCGGCGTCGAGGACGCCGACTGAACCAACGAACGAGAAAGGGCCCCCGGATCGCTCCGGGGGCCCTTCTCGTGACCGTGACTTAGTGGTCCGGGGTCTTCCAGCCCGAGGGGACCTCACCCTTCTCGGGCAGCTCGCCGGGGACGTGGCCGTTGCCGTGCCCGTTGCCGCGGGCCCGGTCCAGCGCCGCGGTCTCCTCGACCGGGTCCGGCGCCAGCATCGTGCCCGGCACCGCCCGCCCGGCCGCGCCGAGCTTGTTCATCTTCTTCGGCACCGCCGCGCCCTGGTACTCCAGCGGGATGGCGTGGCCGTGGTCGTCCACACCGCCCAGCGGCTGGTGGATCTCGATGAACTCACCGTGCGGCAGGCGCTTGATGATGCCGGTCTCGATGCCGTGCTCCAGCACCTCCCGGTCGGACCGCTGCAGGCCCAGGCAGATCCGGTAGGTGATGAAGTACGCCAGCGGCGGCAGCACCAGGATGCCGATGCGGCCGGCCCACGTGGTCGCGTTCAGGGAGATGTTGAACTTGTCCGCGATGATGTCGTTGAACCCGGACAGCTCGATCACCATGAAGAACGCCAGCGCCATCATGCCGATCGAGGTGCGGACCGGTGCGTCACGCGGGCGCTGCAGCAGGTTGTGGTGCGCGGTGTCGCCGGACAGCTTCCGTTCGATGAACGGGTAGCCGATCAGCAGCGCGAACAGGATCGGCATCCAGACCGCGCCTGCGAAGAACACCGCCGGGACCGTGTAGTTGCCCAGGTAGAGCTCCCACGCGGGGAAGATCCGCAGCATGCCGTCGGCCCAGGCGAGGTACCAGTCCGGCTGCGAGCCCGCCGACACCTGCCCCGGGTTGTACGGGCCCAGGTTCCAGATCGGGTTGATCTGGAAGATGCCCGCCATGATCGACAGGATGCCGGTGACGATGACGAAGAACGCGCCGGCCTTCGCGGCGAACACCGGCATGATCCGCACGCCGACGACGTTGGTCTCCTTGCGCCGCACGCCAGGGAACTGGGTGTGCTTCTGGTACCAGACCAGCGCCAGGTGCACACCGACCAGCGCGAGCATGATGCCCGGCAGCAGCAGGATGTGCAGCGTGTACATGCGCGGCACGATCTCGTCGCCGGGGAACTCCCCGCCGAACAGCGCCCAGTGCAGCCAGGTGCCCATGATCGGCACCGAGAGCACGATGCCCGACAGGGTGGCGCGGATACCGGTGCCCGACAGCAGGTCGTCCGGCAGCGAGTAGCCGAAGAAGCCCTCGAACATGCCCAGGATCAGCAGCAGCGCGCCGATGACCCAGTTGGCCTCGCGCGGCCTGCGGAACGCTCCGGTGAAGAAGATCCGGAACATGTGCACCATCATCGCCGCGACGAACACCAGCGCGGCCCAGTGGTGCAGCTGGCGGACGAACAGACCGCCGCGAACCTCGAACGAGATCTCCAGGGTCGTCTGGAACGCGCGGGACATCTCGACGCCCTGCAGGTTCTTGAACGGCCCGTTGTAGACGACCTCGGACATCGACGGATCGAAGAACAGGGTCAGGTAGACACCCGTGATGATCACGACGATGAAGCTGTAGAGCGCGATCTCACCGAGCAGGAACGACCAGTGGGTCGGGAAGACCTTGTTCATCTGGTGCCGCAGGCCCTTGGCCAGGCGGTACCGCTGGTCCATGTTGTTCGCGGCCTCGGCGGCGTGCCGCTCCAGCATGCTGGAGCCCCGTGTCGGCGTGGTGAGTGAACTCATGACTTGCGCTCCCAATAGGCGGGGCCGACCGGCTCGATGAAGTCTCCCCGCGCCACGAAGTACCCCTCATCGTTGACCGTGATGGGCAACTGCGCAAGCGCGCGGGTCGCCGGGCCGAAGATGGGCTTGGCGTAGTGCAGGGCGTCGAACTGCGACTGGTGGCACGGGCACAGGATCCGGTTGGTCCGCTGCTCGTACAGCGAAGTCGGGCAGCCGACGTGGCTGCAGATCTTCGTGTAGGCGTAGTAGTCGCCGAAGTTGAAGTCCTCCTGCCCCTCACGCTTGACGACCCGCTGGGCGTCCTCGGGACGCAGGCGGATCAGCATGACCGGGGCGTCCGCGCGCATGAAGACCGCGGCCAGCTTCTCGTGGTCGCCGCGCTCGCTCTCCCGGAACGGGTAGACCGTCTCCATCGCGCCCGCGTCCAGGTCCTCCGGGCGCAGCAGGACGACCTCGCCGGTCTTGCCGGTGTAGCGGCGCAGGTAGACGACCTCGCCCGGGTACTCCGGCTTCCACGGGGTGTGGGCCAGGTTGTCCTTGGACTCGGGGTCCTTCCACGGGTTCTTGATGAACGACGCCACCGGCAGCGCGACCAGGCCGAGGCCCATCACACCGGCGCCGAGGCCCGCGGTGCGCTTGACCAGCGAGCGGCGGCCGATCGTGCTGCGGTTACCGGCGTCGGCAAGCTGCGCCACGATCGTCTTGCGGTCGATCTCGGCCGAGCCCTTGCCGTCGCCGTCGTGGCGCTCCTGCACCGCGAGCTCGTTCGGGATGAACCGCTTCGTGTAGAGCAGCACGCCGATGCCCAGCGCGAGGATCGACAGGCCGAGCGTGAAGCCCAGGACGGGCGTGTAGAGCGCGTACCGCTCGTACTCGCCGGTGTCCGGGGCCTTGTACTCCCACCACTCCGGCCAGCAGATGGTCACCAGGAAGCCGAGACCGGCCAGCGCCGCGATGGTGAACCACAGCGCCACGACCCGCTCCGCGCGCTTCTCCGCGCGGGTGCCCTTGACCGGCCACGGGTCCGGGTAGTCGACCAGCTCGACGCCGTCGAGCTTGGTGCCCAGCTTGACCAGCTGGTCGCGGTCCATCTCGGCCAGTTCGGCCTCGGAAGGCTGGGGAACCCCCGGCTCGCGCCCGGCGCCCGGGTGCTCTTCCATGCTAGTCATGCCCTCGATCCAATCCACAAAGTCACGCCGACGATGGCGCCGATGCCGACGATCCACGCGACGAGCGCCTCCGAGGCCGGCCCAAGACCGCCCAGGCCGTTGCCACCGGGGTTGTTGTTCCCGTCGGACACGGACTTGACGTAGGCGACGATGTCCCGCTTCTCCTCGGGGGTGAGCTGCCGGTCGGAGAACTTCGGCATGTTCTGCGGACCGCTCAGCATCGCCGTGTAGATCTGCTCTTCGCTGGCCGGGCCGAGCTCCGGCGCGAACTTGCCCGCGGACAGGGCGCCGCCCTGGCCGGTGAAGTTGTGGCACGACGCGCAGTTGAGGCGGAACAGCTCGCCACCGCGCGCCGGGTTGTCCCCGCGCAGCGCCTCGCCGGACTCGGCGGGCCGCTCCGGGCCGCCGCCGTTGGCCTGGATGTAGGCGCCGACCGCGTCGATCTCCTCGGGGGTCAGCTTGGCCGGCTTGCGCTCGGCCTGCGCCTCCTGGCGGACCGCGGGCATGCGGCCGGACGAGGTCTGGAAGTACACCGCCGCGTCACCGACGCCGATCAGGCTCGGGCCGCGGTCCTCGACGCCCTGCAGGTTCGCGCCGTGGCAGCTGATGCAGCTGTTGTTGTAGACCTGCTGGCCGAGGCGCAGCTGCGCCGGGTCGTCCTGCGCCTGCGCGGTCTGCGGCTGCGGCACCAGGAGGGCGTAGCCCAGGCCGGCGCCGACCAGCGCCACACCGAGCGCGAGCGCGCCGGCGATGCGGCGGCGCAGCTTGGTGCGGGCGCCGAAGCGGCGCCTGGAGGTGTTCTTGCTGGTGGTCATTCTTCGGCAACCCTTGCTGTCAGTTCAGGCCGGTCCATGGGGTGGCTGGCGCGGTCACGGGATGATGTAGATGACCGCGAACAGGCCGATCCACACGATGTCGACGAAGTGCCAGTAGTAGGACACGACGATCGCCGAGGTCGCCTGCGCGGGGGTGAACTTGCTCAGCTTGGTGCGGATGAGCAAGAAGACGAAGGCGACGAGACCACCGATCACGTGCAGACCGTGGAAACCGGTCGCCAGGAAGAACACCGTGCCGAAGGCACCGGACGGGATGGTCACGCCCTCCTCGACAAGCGTGACGTACTCACCAGCCTGACCGGCGACGAAGATCGCGCCCATGATCAGGGTGATGACGTACCAGCGGCGCAGCCCGTAGACGTCACCGCGCTCGGCGGCGAACACGCCGAGCTGGCAGGTGAACGACGACGCCACCAGGATGATGGTGAAGGGCAGCGCGTACGGGATGTCGAGGTGGATGGGCTCGTCGGTCGCCGGGTTGATCGGCGGCCAGACCCCCGTGTCGTTCTGCGCCTTGACCGTGAAGAACATCGCGAACAGCCCGGCGAAGAACATGAGCTCGCTGGAGAGCCACACGATCGTGCCGACGCTGACCATGTTCGGCCGGTTCAGCGAGTGCACCCGCTGGCTGATGGTGGGAGCTGCCGTTGTCACGGGTCGCATTATGTCTCCCTGCGAAGCGACCTGCTTGGTCGGGTCCGGCACGCCGCGCCGGGGGTGTTGGTCACAGTGACGAACGCGGAGGGTGAGGATCAGGGCGTGGGAATCATCGATCGGGTTCGTGACCTGCTGCGAAAGCGTGGCGGACCGGGCCTCACCGTGGACACCGAGGGTGTCGTGGTCGTGGCCGAGGCCTTCGACGTCGCCGAAGCCGACTCGGCGGTGCTGGGCAGATCACACCGCTGGCGGCCGGACGAACCGGCGATTCTGCGCCACCACCTGGTGCTGCCACCGGATCGGGTCACCGAGGCCGCGTCGGTGCTCGCCCAGGACGGGTGGGAGCTGCGCCCCCGGCCCGGCGGCGAAGGACCCGTCCGGGTGCACGCGCTGCGCGTGCAGAAGCTCGACGCGCTGCACTGCGCACAGGAACGGGCCCGGATGGCCGGGCTGGCGCAGCGGCTGGACGGCGACTGGCTCGGCTGGGACGCGCTACAGCCGATGGGCCTGGGTGGAACCGGCCGGGACGGCTAGCATCGACACGACCAGTACAGCGACGAAGCCGGAGGGTCGACTTGTCCGAACAGTCCACGCGGATCCTGGTGTTCAGCCACCGTCCCGAAGTGCGGGAGTCGATCATCACGGCGGTCGGCCGCAGGCCCGCCACCGACCTGGGCCGGGTCGACTACGTCGAGGCCGCCGGAGTGGCCGACGTGCTGGCCGAGATGGACGAGGGCGCGGTCGATCTGGCGATCCTGGACGGCGAGGCCCAGCCGACCGGCGGCATCGGGCTGTGCAGGCAGTTGAAGAACGAGATCGACGACTGCCCGCCCATCGTGATCGCCGTGCGGCGCAAGGACGACCGCTGGCTGGCGACCTGGTCGCAGGCCGACGCCGTCCTGGTCCATCCGCTCGACCCGCTGACCGCGGCGGAGACGGTCGCGGACGTGCTGCGGGCCCGCCGGGTCCCGGTCGTCCGGGGCTGAGGCGCCGCGACCGAATGAGGCCGGTTCGCCGGCCGTGAAAGGTGACCATGGGCACGCAGACTTGGCCCACGCTGCTCAACCAGCTGATCGCCGGCGCCGACCTGTCCGCCGAGGACACCGCGTGGGCGATGGACCAGGTGATGTCCGGGGAGGCCACGCCGGCCCAGGTCGGCGGTTTCCTGGTCGCGCTGCGCGCCAAGGGCGAGACGCCGGCCGAGATCACCGGCCTCGCGGACGCGATGCTGTCGCACGCGCGCCGGGTGCGGATCGCGCGGGACGCGGTCGACATCGTTGGCACCGGCGGTGACCGGTCCGGGTCGGTGAACATCTCGACGATGGCCTCGCTGGTCACCGCGGCCGCCGGGGTGCCGGTGGTGAAGCACGGCAACCGGGCGGCGTCGTCGAAGGCCGGGACCGCGGACGTGCTGGAGGCCCTCGGGGTGGCGATCGACCTGCCGCCGGAGGGGGTCCAGCGGTGCGTCGACGAGCTGGGCATCGGGTTCTGCTTCGCGCCGGTGTTCCACCCCGGGTTCCGGCACGCGGGCGCGCCGCGCCGCGAGCTGGGCGTGCCGACCGCGTTCAACCTGCTGGGGCCGCTGACCAACCCGGCGCAGCCGACGGCCGGGCTGATCGGGTGCGCGTTCCCGGACAAGACCGAGGTGCTGGCACGGGTGTTCGCCGGCCGCGGCACGTCGACGCTGGTGGTCCGCGGTGACGACGGCCTCGACGAGCTGACCACGACGACGACCAGCTCGGTGTGGGTCGTGTCCGGCGGATCGGTGCGGGCCGAGTCGCTGGATCCGGCCGAACTGGGCATCGCGCGCGCCACGGCGGAGGACCTGCGGGGCGGCGACCCGGCGGCCAACGCCGAGGTGGTGCGTGAGCTGGTGGCGGGCAAGCCGGGGCCGGTGCGGGACGCGGTGCTGCTGAACGCGGCCGGGGCGCTGGCCGCGCACGCCGGGTTCAGCTCGTCGCTGACGGACGATCTCGCCGCGGGGTTGTCGCGGGCCGCGGAGGCCGTGGATTCCGGCGCTGCGGCGGATCTGCTGGCCCGCTGGGCGGCTTTCCGGTGAGCTGAGGGGCTGAAAATCCCGCGCTCTACAACGAAAAGGGCCCGCCCGGTGGAAAACCGGGCGGGCCCTTTTCGCGGATCAGGTCACTCGTGGTTGGGGCCGGTGTGGTACTCGAACACCAGGCCGCCGACCGTGAGCAGGATCAGGATGCCGCCGACGACCAGCATCCAGATGTGGAAGAACGCCAGTCCGAGACCGACGAACGCGGCCGAGGCGGCCAGTCCGATCGGCCAGTAGCTGCCCGGGCTGAAGAAGCCCATCTCGCCCGCGCCGTCGCTGATCTCGGCGTCGTCGCGGTCCTCCGGACGCGGTTCGATCCGGCGGCCGACGAACCGCATGTAACTGCCCGCCAGGAGGGACAGCCCGCCGGTCAGGATCAGGGCGACCAGGCCGACCGGCTCGACGCCGTAGCCACTGGCCAGGCCGGTCCACACGCCGTACACGATCGCGATGAAGAACGCGAAAGCGGTGACCAAGTCGAAAATCCGGGCTTCGACCTTCATGACGCTGTCCTCACTGTGTTCATGCTTCCAACACCCACGGGAACCAACCGGCTCAGCCGGACTGCGTCCGCAGCGTGCGGTCGGTGTTGAACGGCTTCGTCGTGGTCGCCTGCGGCGCGCACAGCTCGCCACAGTTCAGCGCGGCCAGCGCCTCGGCGGTGGTGTTCGGCTGCCCGGTGGCCGGGTTGATCTGGGTGCGCAGCTGGATGTAGCGGTCGAACTGGTCGGCGGGCAGCGCCCGGACCTCGAAGTTCATGCCCGAGTGGTAGGTGCCGCACAGCTCGGCGCAGCGGCCGACGAACGCACCGGTCCGGTCGATCGTGTTCTGGAACGACGGGTCCTGGTTGTTCTTCTCCGGGTCCGGGAACACGTCCCGCTTGAAGTGGAACTCCGGCACCCAGAACGAGTGGATGACGTCGGCCGAGCGCAGGTTGTACTGGATGCGCTTGCCTGCGGGCAGGACCAGGATCGGGATCTCGCTCGAGCTGCCGACGGTCTTGATGACCTGGCCGTTGGCGTCCTTCGGGGCGCTCGGGTAGTCGAACTCCCAGTTCCACTGGAACGCGATCACGTCGACCGTGACGTCCGGGTCCGGCTCCTCGGCGAGCACCTTGCTCTCGGTGGTCGCGGTGAAGAAGAACAGCACGCAGACCATCACGAGCGGCAGCACGACGCAGAACAGCTCGAGCGGCACGTTGTACTGGAACTGTCGCGGCAGGTCGCCGGGGCCGTCGGTCTTCTTCTTCCGGTGGAACGCGACCGACCAGAAGATCAGGCCCCACACGATCACACCGACGACGAGCGCGGCGATGACGGACCAGGTCCAGAGGACGCGCATGTCCTCGGACTCCTTGGTCACGCCGACGGGCCACCCGAACCGCAGCACCTCGTCACCGGAGCACCCGGTCGCCAGGAGCGCGACGAGCCCGGCCAGCGCGGCGACCTTACCCACTTTCGCCGAACGTGATGCCGGAGTGCGCTCATCCCTGCCCACTGCGCAGCGCCCTTTCAACCCAGGCCTCCTTGACGATTTCTGGCTTACCAGCGGGAGCCTAGCCGAGCTACCGCGATCCGCAGCCCAAGGGGTGACCGTTCGTGGCGGGGGCTGCGGGCATACTGGGCGCTCGACATCCGGCCACGACCTCGAGGTGTGAATATCCGTGTGCGGCCTGCTTGGACTGGTGTGTGCCACTGAGAACGACGCGGTCAACGCGCGTGACGCGGTCGGCGAAGCCATGCGCTGCCAGCGTCATCGCGGTCCCGACGAGCGCGACACCTGGACCGACGGCGAGGTCGTCTACGGCTTCAACCGGCTCGCGTTCATCGACGTCGAGCACGCCCACCAGCCGCTGACCTGGGGCCCGCCCGAGTCGCCGAACCGGTACACGCTGAACTTCAACGGCGAGATCTACAACTACCGTGAGCTGCGGGAACAGCTCACGGAGGAGCACGGTGCGAAGTTCGCCACAGAGGGCGACGGCGAGGCGATCGTCGCGGCCTACCACCACTGGGGCCGCGCCGCGGTGTCCAAGCTGCGTGGGATGTTCGCGTTCCTGATCTGGGACGCCGAGGAGAAGGTGATCTTCGGCGCACGTGATCCGTTCGGCATCAAGCCGCTGTTCTACACGCACGGGCCGGGCGGCACGGCGTTCTCCAGCGAGAAGAAGTCGCTGCTGGAGCTCTCCGGCGTGCTGGGGATCACCAAGCAGCTGGACCGGACCGCGCTGCAGCACTACCTGACGCTGCAGTACGTGCCGGAGCCGGAGACGCTGCACACGCGCATCCGCCGCATCGAGTCCGGCACCTCGTTCACCGTCTCCCCCGGCGGCGCGCCGAAGATCGAGCGCTACTTCTTCCCCGAGTTCGCCGCCAAGCCGGTCCGCGGCGAGGCCGAGGCGAAGATCTTGCACGAGCGGATCCGCGACGTGATGCGCGACTCGGTCGGCAAGCACATGATCGCCGACCCGGACATCACCGTCGGCACGTTCCTCTCCGGCGGCATCGACTCGACCGCGATCGCGGCGCTGGCCAAGGAGCACAACCCGAACCTGATCGCGTTCACCACCGGGTTCGAGCGCGAGGGCTACTCCGAGGTCGACGTGGCGGCCGAGTCCGCGGCGGCGATCGGCGTGAAGCACGTCATCCGGACCGTGTCGGCCGACGAGATGATGGAGGCGCTGCCGCTCATCGTCTGGTACCTCGACGACCCGGTGGCCGACCCGGCGCTGGTGCCGCTGTGGTTCATCGCGCGGGAGGCGCGCAAGCACGTCAAGGCGGTGCTGTCCGGCGAGGGCTCGGACGAGCTGTTCGGCGGCTACACGATCTACAACGAGCCGCTGTCGCTGGCGCCGTTCGAGAAGGTGCCGGGCAGCCTGCGCAAGGTCATCGGCAAGGTGTCGGAGCGGATCCCGGAGGGCACGCGCGGCAAGGACCTGCTGCGCCGCGGCGCGCTGCCGCTGGAGGAGCGCTACTACGGCAACGCCCGCATCTTCCGCGACGACCAGCTGCGCGGGGTGCTGAAGACGTTCCAGGAGGGCGTCGGGCACAAGGACGTCACCGCCGAGCACTACCGCACGTCGGCGAACTGGGACCCGGTCGCGCGGATGCAGCACGTGGACCTGTTCACCTGGCTGCGCGGCGACATCCTGGTCAAGGCCGACAAGATGACCATGGCGAACTCGCTGGAGCTGCGGGTGCCGTTCCTGGACGCGGAGGTGTTCAAGGTCGCGGCCGGCATCCCGCTGGACCAGAAGATCACCAAGGAGACGACGAAGTACGCGCTGCGCCGCGCGCTGGAGGGCATCGTCCCCGCGCACGTGCTGAACCGGCGCAAGCTGGGCTTCCCGGTGCCGATCCGGCTGTGGCTGCGGGACGAGATGTACGACTGGGCGCGCGGCATCATCGCCGACTCGCAGACCGGCGAGCTGCTGGACAAGCAGGCCGTGCAGCGCCTGCTGGACGAGCACAAGGCGGGCACGCTGGACCACAGCAGGCGCATCTGGGCGCTGCTGGTGTTCATGATCTGGCACGGCATCTTCATCGAGCACCGGATCAAGCCGGAGATCCCGGAGCCGGTCTACCCCGTGCGCATCTGAGACGAGTGCTGAACGGGCCGCAGCCGCCGGGCTGCGGCCCGTTTTTGTTTGGTGGTCGGGTAAGCAGCACGGGGCTTCGTTGTGCTGCGGCGGCGGCCGGTGACGGGTACGTTGCGCTGGCGGGCAGTGCCGCCGGGCGTGGGGCGCGGCCAGTCAGGTGGGCAGCGCGGGGCCTGATGGTCCCGCACCGCCGACCGCCGGGGGGCGGCGGACAGGTCGTGCTGCGAATGGCCCGCTTGGGGCCGTGAGCAGTCGGGGCGGGGCCAGATCGTCCTGCCTCGCCGGCCGCCGGGTGTCCGCGGTCGGCGGTGGGTGGTCGTTCAGACCCGACCAGTTCCCGCGGCTGCGGTCAGGCGGGCAGCGCGGGGGCGATCTCCGCCGCGGCGTCGGGGCCGAACGCGGCGCCGATGCGGGTCAGTGCGGACTCCCGGTCGAGCGTCCACTCCTGCGTGCCGACGGTCTCCAGCACCAGCACGGCGATCATCGAACCCAGCTGGGCGGACCGCTCCAGGCTCAGGTCCGCGTTCAGGCCGGCCAGGAAACCCGCCCGGAAGCCGTCGCCGACGCCCGTCGGGTCGGCCTTCGCCAGCTCGGGCACCGCGCCGACCTCCAGGGCCAGCCCGTCCTTGCCCACGATCTCCACACCCTTCTCGCCGAGGGTGGTGATGCGGATGCCGACGTGGTCCAGCACGTCGGCCTCGGACCAGGCCGTCTTCTGGAGCAGCAGCTCCCACTCGTAGTCGTTGGTGAACAGGTACTTCGCCCCGTCGACGAAGCGCCGCGCCTGCTCGCCGTTCATGCGGGCCAGCTGCTGCGACGGGTCCACCGCGAAGTCGATCCCGCGCTGGCGGCACTCGTCCGCGTGCCGGAGCATGCCGTCCGGGTCGTCCGGGCCGATCAGCATCAGCCCGATCCCGCCGACGCGGTCCGCGATCGGGCCCAGCTCGATGTTGCGGGCCTCGGCCATCGCGCCGGCGTAGAAGGTGGCGATCTGGTTGAGGTCGTCGTCCGTGGTGCACACGAACCGCGCGGTGTGGGCCAGCTCCGAGATCAGCACGCCGGACGCGTCCACGCCGTGGCGCTCCAGCCAGGACCGGTAGTCGGCGAAGTCCGCGCCCGCCGCGCCGACCAGCACCGGCTTCGCACCGAGCACCCCGAGGCCGAACGCGATGTTGGCGCCGATCCCGCCGCGGCGGACCACCAGGTCGTCGGCCAGGAAGCTCAGCGAGACGCGGTGCAGCTGGTCGGCGACCAGCTGCTCGGCGAACCGGCCGGGGAAGTGCATGAGATGGTCGGTTGCGATGCTGCCGGAAACGGCGATGCGGGCGTTGATGGCCACCGGTGCTCTGCTCCCTCTGGCTGGCTCGAACTGAAGTTACCGACGGGAAATACCCCGTCGGAGCTAAATCTGACCCGCTGACCGACACTACTAGCTGGTAGACCTGTCCGGCGCGCGCCGGTCGCCCTAGCGTCGCCTGCGTGAGCACCGTGACGGAACCGGAGACCATCGCCGAGCTGATCGACGACTGCGCCGACATCCCCGCCGAACTGCGCGCGGCACACGCCTCGGCGCCCCGGCCGCCTGCGCCGCGGGGCTGGGCGGTCGACGACGCCTGCCACGCACAGGTAGTCGGGCTGGAGGACTATTAGTTACGCGGACACGCGAAAAGGGCGCCGGTCGAAGCTCGACCGGCGCCCTTCACGTGTACTGGCTCAGTGGAACGAGTCGCCGCAGGCGCAGGAGCCCGTGGCGTTCGGGTTCTCGATGGTGAAGCCCTGCTTCTCGATCGAGTCGACGAAGTCGATCACCGCACCCTCGACGTACGGCGCGCTCATGCGGTCGACCGCCACGCGCAGGCCGTCGAAGTCGCGGAACAGGTCGCCGTCGAGCGTGCGCTCGTCGAAGAACAGCTGGTAGCGCAGTCCCGCGCAACCACCGGGCTGGACCGCGATGCGCAGGTGCATGTCGTCGCGGCCTTCCTGCTCGAGCAGGGCCTTCGCCTTGCTCGCCGCGGCGTCGCTCAACGTGACGCCGTGGGTGGCCTCGGCCTCGGCCTGCGTGCTGGTCTGCTCAGCGGCAGTCATAGCTCTCCCTCGGGGTCTTGCCGTGCACCGGGTGGGGGGTGCTCCTCCCTACTGGAACACCGGTGCCACCCGATCTGTTCCCGGGCTGGTTCCCGCCTTGGCGCTGATCCCATGGTTACACATCGGCGAGGGGGTTGAACACGCACGCCGCTGTCTGGAATAAGCTGGTTGGGTGAGGTTTCTCCGTCGTAACAGCACGACCACCGCAGACAGCCCCGAGATCGAGGCGGCCGAGGTGGCCGAAAGCGTCGAATCTCACACCCGTGGCTACACCCCGGGCAAGGGCAGGCCGACGCCGAAGCGCAAGGAGGCCGAGGGCAAGCGCCGCGGCCCCGTCGCGCCCCCGCCGAGGACCATGCGGGAGGCGATGAAGCGCAACCGCGAGCTGCGCAAGTCGAACCCGGTGGACAAGGAAGAGCGCCGCAGGCTCGCCAAAGAGCGCCAGGAGCGGATGGCCGCGGGCGACGACCGCTACCTGCTGCCGCGCGACAAGGGCCCGGTCAAGGCGTATGTGCGCGACCTGGTCGACTCGCGCCGCCACTTCCTCGGCGCGTTCATGCCGCTGGCGATCCTCGTGTTCGTCGTGCTGCTGGTGCCGTACCCGGTGATCCAGCAGTACGTGACGCTGCTGTGCATGGCCGCGCTGCTGGTCATGGCCGTCGAGGGTTACTTCAACGGCCGCCGCATCGCGCGGCTGGCCAGGGCGAAGTTCCCGAAGGAGAACATCAGCGGCCGGTCGCTGGGCTGGTACGCGTTCGTCCGGGCGAGCCAGATCCGCAAGCTCCGGATGCCCAAGCCGCGCGTGAAGGTCGGCGACACGGTCTCCTGACCGGCTGGAGCGCACTCCAGGTCGTTAGCAAGGCGAACCATTTCCGGTAGGCTGCCGGACATGGAGTTTCGCCGTCTCGGCCGCAGTGGCCTGTCCGTCAGTGAGATCGCCTACGGGAACTGGCTCACCCACGGTTCCCAGATCGACGAGGACCAGGCCCAGGCCTGCATCAAGGCCGCGCTCGACGCGGGCATCACGACCTTCGACACCGCCGACGTCTACGCCAACACCCTGGCGGAGTCGGTGCTCGGCCGCGGTCTGGCCGGTCAGCGCCGGGAGAGCCTGGAGATCTGCACGAAGGTGTTCTGGCCGACCGGCCCCGGCGGCCCGAACGACCGCGGCCTGGGCCGCAAGCACATCATCGAGTCCTGCCACGCCTCGCTGAAGCGGCTGCAGACCGACCACATCGACCTCTACCAGGCGCACCGGTTCGACCCGACCGTGCCGCTGGAGGAGACCATGTCGGCCTTCGCCGACCTGGTCCGCCAGGGCAAGGTGCTCTACATCGGGGTGTCGGAGTGGAATGCCGAGGAGATTACCCGCGGCGCCGCGCTGGCCCGCGAGCTGCGGATCCCCTTCGTGTCGAACCAGCCGCAGTACAACATGCTCTGGCGCGTCATCGAGGCGCAGGTCGTGCCCGCCAGCGAGCGCGAGGGGCTGAGCCAGATCGTCTGGTCGCCGATCGCGCAGGGGGTGCTGACCGGCAAGTACAAGCCGGGTCAGCCGCCGCCCGCCGGGTCGCGCGCCACGGACGAGCGGGGCTCGCAGTTCGTGCAGCGGTTCCTGCGGGACGAGGTGCTCGAGCGCGTGGCCCGGCTGGAGCCGCTGGCCGCGCAGGCCGGGCTGACGCTGGCGCAGCTGGCGGTGGCGTGGGTGCTGCAGAACCCGAACGTCGCCTCCGCGATCGTCGGCGCGTCGCGGCCGGAGCAGGTGCACGAGAACGTGAAGGCGGCGGGCGTGAAGCTCGACGCCGACCTGCTGACCGAGATCGACTCGGTGCTGCTGGGCGTGGTCGAGGACGATCCGCGTCTGACCGCCCGCGCCGGCTGACGATAGGTTTGGCGCCGTGACTGACGTGTCGTTCGCCGATGTCCCCCAGCCCGACGAAGCCGCCCGCGCCGAGGCGGTGCGGCGGCACGCGGAGCTGCTCAAACCGGTGTCCGCGCTGGGTGAGCTGGAGGCGCTCGGCGCGTGGGTCGCGGCCTGCCAGGGCTCGGCGCCGCCGCGGCGGTTCCAGCGGCCCCGGGTGATCGTGTTCGCCGGGGACCACGGGATCGCCGCGAAGGGCGTCTCCGCCTACCGGCCGGAGGTCACCGGGCAGCTGGTGGACAGCCTGCTCAAGGGCGCCGGGCCGGTCGCGGTCGCCGCCGCGGTGGCCGACGCCGGGCTGCGCGTGGTGGACATCGCGGTGGACGGGGAGACGCCGGTCGCCGAGTACAAGGTCCGGGCGGGCTCCGGGTCGATCGACGTCGAGGACGCCCTCACCGACGACGAGGTGCGGGCCGCCCTGCGGGCCGGCATGGCGATCGCGGACGCCGAGGTGGACGAGGGCGCCGATCTGCTGGTCGCGGGCAGCGTCGGGGTCGGGGCGACCACACCGGCCGCGGTGCTGGTCGCCGCGCTGACCGGCGCCGAGCCGGTGGCCGTGGTCGGCCGTGGTTCGGGCATCGACGACAACGCGTGGATGCGCAAGACCGTCGCGATCCGGGACGCGCTGCGGCGGGCCCGGGCGGTGCTGCCCGACCCGGTCGCGCTGCTGCGGACCGCGGGTGGCGCGGACCTGGCCGCGTTGACCGGGTTCCTGGCGCAGGCCGCGGTCCGCCGCACCCCGGTGCTGCTGGACGGGCTCGCGGTCGGCGCGGCGGCGCTGGTGGCGGAGGAACTGGCGCCCGGCGCGCGCTCCTGGTGGCAGGCCGCGCACCGCGACGCCGAGCCGGCGCACCAGATGGTGCTGGAGCACCTCGACCTCAAGCCGCTCGTCGACCTGGGCATCCGCCTCGGCGACGGCACCGGCGCCGCGACGGCCCTCCCGCTGCTGATCACGGCCGCCCGGCTGCTCACGGACCTGCCGACGCACGCGGAAGCCGGGGTCACGCCGCCGAACGCTTGATCCTGACGCGACGTCAGGTTCTAGCGTCGTCCACACCGGCGCAAAAGCGCTGGTGGAAGTGGGTGAACGGTATGTTCTACAAGGTCGGCGAGCTGGCACGGGCGACCGGTCTGACGGTGCGGACGCTGCACCACTACGACCACGTTGGTCTCGTGCGCCCGTCCGGGCGGACGCACTCCGGGCACCGGCTCTACGACGAGTCCGACGTCCGGCGGTTGTACGAGGTGCTGGCCCTGCGGCAGCTGGGCCTGCCGCTCGAGGACATCGCCGCGGCCCTGGAGGGCACGTCCGACCTGGCCGAACTGCTCGCACGGCACCGGGACCACGTCGACCGGCAGCTGGTGGCGATGCGCACGCTCCGGGCGCACCTCACCACGATGCTGGCGGCCGTCGACGAACCGGCAGGCGTCACCGGCTTCCTGGCTCTGATCCGGGAGGTGACCACCGTGGACGAGACGGTGAAGCAGTACTTCAGCGAAACCCAGCTGGCGGAGCTGGCCGAGCGCCGATCGCGGCTCGGCGAGCAGGAGGACGTCCAGCGGAGGTGGCAGGACCTGATCCCCCGCGTGCAGCGGGCCGTCGAGACCGGGGTCGACCCGGCGTCGGCGGAGGGGCGGGCGCTCGCGGCCGAGTGGATGGGCCTGCTGGAGGCTTTCCACGGTGGCGACACCGGGCTGCGGGACTCGCTCTACCGCATGCAGGCGGACAACAGCGAGCGGATCCAGCGTGAGCACGGCGGGCCGTCGCCGGAGCAGCTGGAGTTCATCCGGCGCGCCAGCGCCTCCTGACGACGAAGGGCCACCCCGCCGGAACGGGGTGGCCCTTCATGTCGAAGTGATCAGGACAGCTTGTGCATCCAGCCGTGCGGGTCGGGGCGCGTGCCCTCCTGGATGCCGGTCAGTTCGGCGCGCAGCTTCATCGTCACCTCGCCGGGCTCGCCGCCCGCGATGGTGAACTCGCCGCCCGCGTGCTTGACCCGGCCGACCGGCGTGATGACCGCCGCGGTGCCGCACGCGAACACCTCGGTCAGCTCACCGGACGCGGCCGCCTTCTCCCACTCGTCGGTGGAGATCCGGCGCTCCTCGATGCCCATGCCGTGGTCCGCGGCCAGCTTGATCAGCGAATCGCGGGTGACGCCGGGCAGCAGCGAACCGGACAGCTCCGGCGTGACGATCCGGGCGTCCGAACCCGAGCCGTACACGAAGAACAGGTTCATGCCGCCCATTTCCTCGACGTAGCGGCGCTCCACCGCGTCGAGCCACACCACCTGGTCGCAGCCCTGCTCCACGGCCTGCGACTGCGCCACGAAGGACGCCGCGTAGTTGCCGGCGAACTTCGCCGCGCCGGTGCCGCCCGGGGCCGCCCGCACGTACTCGGTGGACAGCCACACGCTCACCGGCTTCACGCCGCCGGTGAAGTACGAACCGGCGGGCGAGGCGATCACCAGGTACAGGTACTCGCTGGCCGGCGCGTTCACGCCGAGCCCCACCGAGGTGGAGATCATGAACGGTCGCAGGTACAGCGTGTCGCCCGGGTTGCTGGGCACCCAGCGCTCGTCGGCCGCGATCAGCTCCTGCAGCGAACCCAGGAACAGCTCGTCGGGCAGCTCCGGCATCGCGATGCGGGCCGCCGACCGGCGGAAACGGGCCGCGTTGGCGTCCGGGCGGAAGGCCGCGACCGACCCGTCCGGCTGGCGGTAGGCCTTGAGGCCCTCGAAGATCGCCTGCGCGTAGTGCAGCACGGAGGTGGCGGGGTCGAGCGTGACCGGCTCGTAGGGGCCGACGTTCGCGTCGTACCAGCCGCGGTCCTTGCTGTACTTGATCGTGACCATGTGGTCGGTGAAGAACGTCCCGAAGCCCGGCTTCGCCAGTACCTCGGCTACACGCTCCGCCGAAGCGGGAGACGGGTGCGGGGTACGGGTGAAGGGCAACGTGGTCGTCATTCGACCAGGATAACTGTTAGTTGGACTTCCGAGAATCGCCTACTCCCCTACCATGGCGGGCGTGACCGCCAACGTGCCGCAGCCCGCCACGCCGAACTCCGTCTCCGCCGGACCGGCGTCCGACGTCAAGACCTTCGTGACCGCCATCCTGCTCACCTTCGCGGTGGGCGAGCTGACGCTCCTCGGCTACGCCCTGCTCGGCGTGTTCGGCGGGATCATCGGCCTGGTCGGCGGCATCTTCGGCGTCGTGTGGTGGCGCAGCGTCCACGACAAGCAGGTGTTCCCGCGCGACCTGCCGGTGAAGTCGGTGATCATCCTCGCGGTCGCGACCGCGCTGATCACGCTGCTGGCGTTCCTGCTCGTCGCGTGACGGCGACGCCTGCCGCGACGGCGGCCACCGTCCCCAGTAGATAGACCGGCGGCAGCCAGGCCAGCAGCGTCACGGCCAGTACCGCCGCGATCACCGCGCGCGCGGTGATCCCGGTGATCATCGACAGCACCGCGGTCACCAGCACCTCGGCCAGCGCGGCCGCCGCGGCCAGCAGCAGCGCCTGGTCCGGGTCCAGCAGCACGGCCGCGACCGCGGCGATCAGTCCACAAGCGACGGACGCGCGCGGCCACGCCAGCTCCTCGCGGGCGCCGCCGATCGCGAGCAGCGCGGCGGGCACAGTGGACAGCACGACGACCCCGGCCAGCAACGGGTCCAGCACCTGCCCGTCCAAGGCGGCCAGCGCGTCCCGCACGGGCACCCCGGACAACGCCAGCCGCACCGGGCCGAGCTGGTAGAGCGCGCCCGCGCCGATGGCCAGCACCACCATGACCGAACCCGCGAGCCAGGACGGGTTGTGCCGCGGCAGCAACGGGAACAGCACCGCGCCCGCCGCGAACAGCCCGCCGATCGTGAAGTGCGGCGCGGTCACCGGCTGCGCGGGCTCGATCGCGAAACTCAGCGCCACGAAACCGGCCCCGGCGACCAGCAGGATGCCCAGCAGCCACGCCCGCGCGTACCTCGCCAGCCGCAGCCCGGCCGCGTCGGCGGCGGTGACCACCAGTGCGACGACCGCGGCCGCCAGCGGCTGTCCGGGGAACAGGTAGGCGGCGAACACCGACGCGAACAGCGGCACCAGCGCGAGGCGGGACACCAGGCGCGTGGCGGCCACCAGCCGGGCGGGGTTGGGCTCGAGCGCGGGGGGCTCGGGCACGGAGAACGCCAGCAGCGCCGCGACCACCGCGCCGCCGAGCAGCCACCAGCCGCCCGCCTGCGCGCCGACGGCCAGCGCGATCAGCAGTCCCGCCGCCAGCCGCACGCCCACCACCTGCCTCTCCTGCCGGGCTCCGTCCTCATTAGCATGGCTCACTACCCGGCCGGGTACCCCACCCGGCACGACCGTCGATGGATGCGCGAGGAGCCACAAGTGACCGTGCCGAAGTTTGCCCTGATCGAGAACACCGGCGCCGCGCTCGGCAAGAGCCGGGCCGAGGTCGTCGTGATCGGGACGCTCCAGGGCGACAAGGCCGTGACGCTGGCGCCGGGTGCGGAGGCCGTCGACGAGGCCTTCGACGGCTCGCTGGCCGAGCTGCTGTCCACCGTTGGCGCCTCCGGCAAGGCCGAAGAGGTCGTGAAGCTGCCCACGCTGGGCAAGCTGCCCGCCGCGGTCGTGCTGGCGGTCGGCCTCGGCCGCGCCGACGGGGACGGCACCGTGACCGCCGAGCAGGTGCGCCGCGCCGCGGGCGCCGCCGGGCGCGCGCTGGCCGGGACCGCGCGGGCGGTGTCCACGCTGTCCGCTGTGGACCTGCAGGCCGCGGTGGAGGGCACCGCGCTGGGCGCCTACAAGTTCACCGAGTACAAGTCCGAGGCCGGTGACGCGCCGGTCGCCGCGGTCGACTTCGCCACGCCGGCCGAGGGCACCAAGCGCGCGCACACCGCGACGCTGAAGGCCGCGACCGCGATCGCCGAGGCCGTGATCATCGCCCGCGACCTGATCAACACCCCGCCCAACGACCTGTTCCCGGCCTCCTTCGCCGAGCGCGCCCGCAAGCTCGCCGAAGCCAACGACCTCGACTTCGAGGTGCTCGACGAGAAACAGCTCAAGCGCAAGGGCTTCGGCGGCATCCTCGGCGTCGGCGGCGGCTCGTCCCGCCCGCCGCGGCTGGTGCGCGTGTCGTACAAGGGCCCGAAGGCGGCCAAGAAGGTCGCGCTGGTCGGCAAGGGCATCACGTTCGACTCGGGCGGCATCTCGATCAAGCCCGCCGCGAACATGGACCACATGACCTCGGACATGTCCGGGGCCGCCGCGGTGCTCGCCTCGGTCGTGCTCGCGGCCAAGCTCAAGTACCCGCTCGAGGTCACCGCCAACATCCCGCTCGCGGAGAACCTGCCGTCGGGCACCTCCTACCGGCCGGGTGACGTGCTGAGCATGTACGGCGGCAAGACCGTCGAGGTGCTCAACACCGACGCCGAGGGCCGCCTGGTGCTGGCCGACGCGATCGTGCGCGCCGCCGAGGACGACCCGGACTACCTGATCGAGACCTCGACCCTGACCGGCGCCCAGATGGTGGCGCTGGGCAACCGGACCGCCGGGATCATGGGCTCGGACGAGTTCCGCGACCGGGTGGCGGCGATCGCGCAGGCGACCGGCGAGGGCGGCTGGCCGATGCCGCTGCCCGAGGAGCTGCGCGGCGACCTGGACTCGCGGCTGGCCGACCTGGCGAACGTGACCGGGCACCGCTGGGGCGGGATGCTCGCCGCGGGCATCTTCCTGCGCGAGTTCGTCGCCGAGGGCCTGCCGTGGGCGCACATCGACATCGCGGGCCCGTCGTTCAACACCGGGGCGCCGTGGGGCTACACCGGCAAGGGCGGCACGGGCGTCCCGGTGCGCACCATCGCCGCGGTGCTGGCCGACATCGCCGACCAGGGCTAGCTTCGGTTTCCTGAGCGGCGGAGCCGCTTGCGGTGGGCCGTCAGCCGGCACCGCCGCGGGTTGGAACGGGCGGAGCCGCGCGGAGCGGGTCCGTTGAGGGTGGTGGCGGGCTGGCGGGAGGGGCCGCTACCCGCGCCGCCACCCAGGCCACTACCGCAATGCGCACTAGTCCGGCGTCACGGCGCGGCGGACGGTTTCGCGGAGGACGGCCCGGCGGCGGTCGTGGACGTCGCCGGGCTCCTCGGCCGTCGCGGCGTAGACGTTGCTCACCGGGGACCACGCCATCGACAGGGCGATCACCAGCGCCATGATGTCGAACGGGTCCCCGGGCACCACCTTGCCCGCGGCCTGCGCCTCGGCGATCGCGCGCAGCTTGTGGTCGTCGAGGCGGTCGGCGTCCTCCACGAGGTGGCCGGCGGGCCGACGCTCCAGCCGCGCCCAGGTGGCGAGCCGGATGAGGTCGGGCCGGCGGAGGTACTCGTCGTAGAGCCGCACCGCCCAGTCCGCCAGGTCGCTCGCGTCGACGGGCACGACGTTCACGATCCGTTCCAGTGAGGCGGAGAAGATCGCGTCGAACAGCCCTTCCTTGCTCCCGAAGTAGCCGTAGAGCTGCGCCTTGTTGGTGCGCGCCGCGGCCACGATGCGCTCAACGCGGGCACCGGCGATCCCGTGTTCGGCGAACTCGCGGGTCGCCTCCTCCATGATGCGCTGACGGGTCGCGGCGCCACGGGCGGTGGCGGGCAGATCGGGCATGGCACGGACGACGACGGGATGGCACGCGGTCGCGGGGACGCTACGACGGGCGCCTCTTCAGCGGCGGGAGCTGCGGCCCGACGACCTGGCGGTCCGGGTCGACCACTGCGGCGTCTGCCACTCCGACCTGCACGCGGTGCGAGCGGGCGGCACTCCGCTCGTGCCCGGCCACGAGTTCACCGGCGTGGTCACCGCGACCGGACCCGCGGTGTCCGCCTTCGCCGCCGGGGACGCGGTCGCCGTCGGCAACATCGTGGACTCCTGCGGGACCTGCGCCATGTGCCTCGCTGGGCAGGAGAACTTCTGCCACGACTTCCCCACCCTCACCTACGGCGGCACCGACCGCCACGACGGCTCCACGACGCTGGGCGGCTACTCGCGGGAGCACGTCGTCCGCGACCGGTTCGCCTACCCGCTCCCGGCAGGCATCGACCCCGCGGGCGCCGCACCACTGATGTGCGCCGGGATCACCGTGTGGGAACCGCTGCACAGCCTGGGCGCCGGGCCGGGCACCCGGGTCGCCGTGGCCGGGCTGGGCGGGCTGGGTCACCTCGCGGTCAAGTTCGCGGTGGCGCTCGGCGCCGAGACCACGGTGATCAGCCGGTCGGCGGACAAGGCGGGTGAGGCGCGCCGGCTCGGCGCCGCCGACCTGCTCGACTCGACGGACCCGGCCCGCATGGCGGACGCGCGGGGGCGGTTCGAAATCCTGATCGACACCATCTCCGCGCCCCACGACCTTGGCCCCTACCTGCGACTGCTGGCGCTGGACGGCACGCTCAGCCACCTCGGGCACCTGGGGCCGGTCACGGTGGAGACCCTCGACCTGCTCGTCGGGCGCAAGAAGCTCAGCTCGGCGGGCAGCGGTGGCAGGCCCGCGACCGCCGCCATGCTCGCCTTCTGCGCCGCGCGCGGGATCACCGCCGACGTGGAGGTGCTCCCGTCGGCCGCGGTGAACGACGCGCTCGAGCGCCTGGCGCGGGGCGACGTCCGCTACCGGTTCGTGCTCGATCTGTCCGACCTGGACTGATCCTCAGCCCTGCGCGCGCTTCTGCCGCTCTGTGTATTCGCGCATGCGCTTCGGGTAACCGACTTTCGCGACCTCGTACACCGGGATCGAATGCTTGCGCCCGAACTGCTGCGCGGCGTCCAGGCTGCCGATCCGCCGTCGTGTCCATTCGCCGTCGTGCGCGATCAGGACGACCGTGGTCTCGGTGACCGTCGTCCGCGGCTCGACGAACGCCTCGACGCCCCGCCGCGCGGCCGCCCAGCCCTCCAGATGACGCAGGTCAGCGTCACTGGCACGGCGCAGCGTGCCCGGTTTCCCGGCGCCGCGTCTGCGCTTCAGACCGTCGAACAGACCCACCTCGACCACCTCATCTCCGCCTGCCCTCCCCCGCCATTATCGCGGGGATCAGAAGTGCGCCGATTAACACACCCGGCTACCTCGCAGGGCCGGACTACGTAGTGACAAGATGATGAGGGTTTGGACGTAAAACGAGGAGTAAACGACGTGAGCGACGCTGGCGCCGACCTGGTGATCCTCGGTGGCGGATCCGGCGGCTACGCCGCGGCCTTCCGCGCCGCGGAGCTGGGCCAGTCCGTCATCCTGATCGAGAAGGACAAGCTGGGCGGGACGTGCCTGCATCGCGGCTGCATCCCGACCAAGGCCCTGCTCCACGCGGCCGAAGTCGCCGACACCGCCCGCGAGGGCGAGCAGTTCGGCGTGAAGACCACCCTGGAGGGCGTCGACATCGCCGGCGTCCACAAGTACAAGGACGGCGTCATCAGCCGCCTCTACAAGGGGCTGCAGGGCCTGGCCAAGGCCCACAAGGTGACCGTCGTCGAGGGCACCGGCACGTTCGTCGGCGGCACCACGGTCGAGGTCGACGGCACCCGGTACACGGGCAAGAACCTGGTCCTGGCCACCGGCTCGTACTCGAAGACCCTGCCGGGCCTGGAGCTGGGCGGCCGGATCATCGCCAGCGACGAGGCGCTGACCCTGGACTGGATCCCGGAGAAGGTCGTCGTGCTCGGCGGCGGTGTCATCGGCGTCGAGTTCGCCAGCGTGTGGGCCTCCTTCGGCGTGGACGTGACGATCGTCGAGGCGCTGCCGCGGCTGGTCCCGGCCGAGGACGAGTTCGCCAGCAAGCAGCTCGAGCGCGCCTTCCGCCGTCGCAAGATCAACTTCAAGACCGGCGTGAAGTTCACCGGCGCCAAGCAGGACGAGAACGGCGTGACCGTGTCCCTGGAGTCCGGCGAGACGCTGGAGGCCGACCTGCTGCTGGTCGCCGTCGGCCGCGGCCCCAACACCGCGGGCCACGGCTACGAGGAGGCCGGCGTCAAGATGGAGCGCGGCTTCGTCATCACCGACGAGCGCCTGCGCACCAACCTGCCGAACGTCTACGCCGTCGGCGACATCGTCCCCGGCCTGCAGCTCGCGCACCGCGGCTTCGCCCAGGGCATCTTCGTCGCCGAGGAGATCGCCGGCCTGGAGCCGAAGGCGATCGACGAGGCCGGCATCCCGCGCGTCACCTACAGCCACCCCGAGGTCGCCTCCGTCGGCCTGAGCGAGGCGGCTGCCAAGGAGCGCTACGGCTCGGACGTGCAGACCTTCACGTACGACCTGGCCGGCAACGGCAAGAGCCAGATCCTCAAGACTTCCGGCGCGATCAAGGTGATCAAGGCGCCGGACGGGCCGGTCGTCGGCCTGCACCTGGTCGGGGACCGGGTCGGCGAACTGATCGGCGAAGCCCAGCTGATCTACAACTGGGAGGCCTTCCCGGAGGACGTCGCTCCGCTGATCCACGCCCACCCGACCCAGACCGAGGCCCTCGGCGAAGCACACCTTGCCCTGGCCGGCAAGCCACTGCACGTGCACAGCTGACCGGACCGCAGCCGACAAAGATTCAAGGGAGTCAATTCACGATGGCCTTCTCCGTCACACTGCCGGAGCTCGGGGAGAGCGTTACCGAGGGCACCGTCACCCGCTGGCTCAAGCAGGAGGGTGACACGGTCGCGGTCGACGAGCCGTTGCTGGAGATCTCGACCGACAAGGTCGACACCGAGGTCCCGTCGCCGGTCGCAGGCACGCTGCAGAAGATCGTCGCCCAGGAGGACGAGACCGTCGAGGTCGGCGGCGAGCTCGCCGTGATCGACGACGGTTCCGGCGGCGGTTCCGCCCCCGCTCAGGAGCAGGCGCCCGCGCAGCAGGCCCAGCCCGAGCCGGAGCCCGAGCCCGAGCCCGAGCCGCAGCAGTCCGCGCCGCAGCAGCAGTCGGCCCCGGAGGCCCAGCCCGCGCCGAGCGGGTCCGCTCAGGGCACGCCGGTCACGCTGCCCGAGCTGGGCGAGAGCGTCACCGAGGGCACCGTCACCCGCTGGCTGAAGTCGGTCGGCGACACGGTCGAGGTGGACGAGCCGCTGCTGGAGATCTCCACCGACAAGGTCGACACCGAGGTCCCCTCGCCGATCGCCGGCACCCTGCTGGAGATCAGCGTCGGTGAGGACGAGACCGTCGAGGTCGGCGGCACGCTCGCCATCATCGGCGACGCCAGCGCCGCGCCCGCCCCGCAGCAGGAGCAGCCGAAGGCGCCGGAGCCCAAGCCCGAGCCGAAGCCGGAGCCGAAGCCCGAGCCCACCCCGGCCGCGCAGGCCCCCGCGCCCCAGCAGGCTCCCCAGCAGCCGGCCCCGCAGCAGCCCGCGCCGCAGCAGCCGGCCCCGCAGCCGCAGGCCGCCCCGGCCGCGAGCGACGGCAACGGCAGCGGCCCGTACGTCACCCCGCTGGTGCGCAAGCTCGCCACCGAGCACGGCATCGACCTGGCGTCGGTGACCGGCAGCGGTGTCGGCGGCCGCATCCGCAAGCAGGACGTGCTGGCGGCGGCCGAGGCGAAGCAGAAGCAGAGCGCTCCGGCCGCTCAGGCGCCCGCCGCGCAGGCCCCGGCCGCCGCGCCGAGCGCCCCCGCCGCCAAGGCCCCGGCGGCCCCGTCGCCGGAGCTGGCCGCGCTGCGCGGCACGGTGCAGAAGGCGAGCCGGATCCGCCAGGTCATCGCGCAGCGGACCCGCGAGTCGCTGCAGAACTCGGCGCAGCTGACCCAGGTGTTCGAGGTGGACGTCACCAAGATCGCCCGGCTGCGCCAGCAGGCGAAGGCCGCCTTCCAGGAGCGGGAGGGCGTGAAGCTCACCTTCCTGCCGTTCTTCGCCAAGGCGACGGTCGAGGCGCTCAAGCAGCACCCGAACATCAACGCCTACCTGGACGAGGAGAAGAAGGAGATCACCTACTTCGGCGAGGAGCACCTCGCCGTCGCGGTGGACACCGACCGCGGCCTGCTCTCCCCGGTCATCCACAAGGCGGGCGAGCTGAACCTGGCCGGCCTGGCCAGGGCGATCGCGGACGTCGCGGCCCGCACCCGCGCGAACAAGATCAAGCCGGACGAGCTGTCGGGCGGCACCTTCACGGTGACCAACCTGGGCAGCAACGGCGCCCTGTTCGACACGCCGATCATCAACCAGCCGCAGTCCGGGATCCTGGGCGTCGGCGCGGTGGTGAAGCGGCCGGTCGTGGTCACCGACGCCGACGGTCAGGACACCATCGCCATCCGGTCGATGGCCTACCTGGCCCTGACCTACGACCACCGCCTGATCGACGGCGCGGACGCCGGCCGGTTCCTGACCACGATCAAGAACCGCCTCGAAGAGGGCCACTTCGAGGACGAGCTGGGTCTGTAATCGCTTGACCGGAGACCCCCTCCCCCGGTATTCCGTAATTACGGAAAACTGGAGGAGGGGGTCTTCGTGCTTTCCCGGCGCACTCTGCTCGGCTCCGCGGCGCTCGCCGGCGCGGCGACGCTCGCCGTGCCCGCGACCGCGGTCGCCGACACGTCCACCCCGCAGGGCTGGTTCGACTGGATCGCCCGGCACCGCGACCGGGTCGGCGCGCTGGCCGTGGACGCCGACGGGCGCCGGGTGGCGCACCGGCCGCACGCCCCGCAGGTCCTGGCGTCCACGATCAAGGTCGTGCACCTCGCCGCATACGCCACCGCGGTCGAGCGCGGCCTGGACCCGGACGAGCCGGTGCGGCTCGGCGACTGGGAGGCGTTCTACCCGTTCGGCGGCGACGGCGGCGCGCACCTGGCCGCCCTCCAGGAACTCGGCATCCCGCACACCGACCGGGGCAACGCGCTCGACCCGGACGTGACCGTCCCGCTGGACCGGCTGGCCCGCGCGATGATCGTCTTCAGCGACAACTCCGCCGCCGACTACCTGCGCGACCGCCTCGGCGACCGGGCCCTGACCGCGGCGGCCGCCCGGGGCGGATGGCTCCGGCCGGACCTCCGGTCGTTCTGCGGCGAGGTGCTCCTGCTGCTGTTCCCCGAGTTCCTGCCACGCTCCCCCGCGCTGCGGCCCGGCGCGGGCGACCGGCTGGCGCGCCGGTTCGCCACCGAGCCGGCGTTCCGGGACGAGGTGCTCGCCCGCTTCCAGACCCCGCCGGCTGCCGAGGCCCAGGTGGCCTGGACGCGCGGGCACGGGCGCGGGAGCGCGGCCGGGCTGTTCGCGATGCACCGCGCGCTCGCGGCCGGCCGCTTCGGCGAGACCGTCGTGCGGCGCCACCTGGAGGAGCCCTTCGCCGCGCTCGTCCCGCCCGGCGCCGCCGCGGTCGCGTTCAAGGGCGGCAGCCTGCCGCGCGTGCTGACCACTGGGATGACCGTGCGGTGGCCGGACGGACGGGCCGCGACCCTCGCGCTCCTGCTCGACGACGTGGCCGACGCGGATTTCGCCAACCAGGGGCCGTTCCTGCGCGCCGGGCTAGCCGCACTGTCCACGCGGGAGGGTTTCGACGGGCTCGTGCGCGCGCTGCGCGGCTGACCGTCATGCTGGGCCCGTGAACGACGACGTGCTCAACCGCCTGGCGGACCTGGAACGCCGGGTGGCCGCGCTGGAAAGCGGCGTCAGGGCGGACGGGACGGGGGTGGTCGGTTACCGCGGCCGCACCGAGGAGCCACTCGAACTCGAGTGGGAGATCACCGTCACCCCGGCCCGCGCGCTGGCCCTGGACGACGGTCCCCGCGCGGAAGTGCTGGCGGCGCTGGGCAATCCGGCGCGCCTGGCGATCGTGCGGACGCTGGCCGCACGCGGGCCGCAGCCTGCCGCCGCGCTCCAGGAGGCCGCCGGGCTCGGCTCGACCGGGCAGCTCTACCACCACCTCAAGGCGCTCACCGGAGCCGGGATCGTCGAGCCGGACAAGCGCGGCAGCTACCGGTTGCCCGCCCGCGCCACGATCCCGGTGCTCGTGCTGCTGACCGCGGCCGCCGACGTCGCCGGGCAACTGCGGTGAGGGAACGTGCGCGAAGCGGCGGTGTGAGCAACGATCGGGGTATGCGAGTACTGATCGCCGGATCCAGCGGGCTACTCGGCTCGGCGCTCGTCGCCACGCTGCGCGACTCGGGGCACGACGTGCGACGGCTCGTCCGGCGTCCGGCCAGGGCCGCGGACGAGCACTCGTGGGACCCGCCGGCGGGCCGGATCGACGACCGCGCGTTCGAGGACGTCACGACGGTCGTCAACCTGTGCGGCTCGCCGATGGGGCTGCGGTGGAGCGCGGCCCGCAAGCAGATGATCCGCGACAGCCGGATCGAGCCGACCGAGGTGCTGGCCGAGGCCGTCGCCGAGTACCGGATCCCGGCCCTCGTCAACGCCTCCGGCATCGGCTACTACGGCGACACCGGCGACGCGGTGGTCACCGAGGAGTCGCCGCGGGGCGCGGGTTTCCTGGCCGAGCTGTGCGAGGCGTGGGAGGCGGCGACCGCCCCGGCCGCGGAGGCGGGCTCGCGCGTGGTGAACCTGCGCACCGGTCTGGTGCTGTCCAAGGACGGCCTGCTCGGGCCCCTCAAGCCGCTGTTCTGGCTCGGCCTCGGCGGCAGGCTCGGCGACGGCAGGCAGTACATGCCGTGGATCAGCCTGCGGGACCACGTGTCCGCGATGCGGTTCCTCATCGAGCACGAGACGTTGTCCGGCCCGGTGAACGTGTGCAACCCGGAACCGGCGACCAACGCCGAGTTCACCCGCGCGCTGGGGCACGCGCTGCGGCGGCCTGCCCCGTGGTGGGTACCCGGGTTCGCGTTGCGGACCGCGCTCGGCGAAGTGGCCGACGAGATGGCGCTGATCTCGCAGCGGGCGGTGCCCGCGGTGCTGGAGAAGGCCGGGTTCACGTTCGTGCACACCGACCTCGACGGCGCATTGGCGGTCGCCCTTTGACCAGGTGGCTTCCGCTCGGCGGCGCGTTCTTCGTCCTGTTCCTCGGGCTGGGCGTGGCCGTGGCGCGGCCGCCGTACGCCGTCGACCTGGCCGTGGCGGGACTGGTGCAGGGCTGGTGGCGCGACACGCCGGGCCGGGTGGCGCAGGTGGTCAGCGACGCGTTCGGACCGGTCGTGCCCGCGACCTTCGCGATCGCGCTCGCGATCGGGATCGTCGTGTGCTGGCGGCGCGGCATGCGCTACCAGGCAGGCGTGGCGCTGCGGGTGCTGGCCGTGCTCGCCACCACCCGGCTGGTGAGCGTTGTCTTCAAACCGCTGTTCGTGCGCGACCGGCCGCGCGAGTACCCGGAGTTCAGCTACCCCAGCGGCCACGTGGTGTCGATCTCCAGCACCGGCCTCGCGGCGGCGCTGCTGTGCCTGTGGCTGGCGCCGAGGCTGACGAAGTGGGTCGTGGTGTTCTTCTCGGTCGCGACGGTGCTGTGCGCGGCGAGCCGCGTGGTGCTCGGGGTGCACTGGGTCAGCGACACCGTCGGCGCCGTGCTCGGTGTGCTGGGCGTGGGTTTTCTCACGGGGTGGGCAGTGCGGTTGCTACCGCCACAGCCTGTCCCGTCGGCGCCGCGGTCGGCGTAACCTGCCAGACGTGAGTCCAAAGTCCTGCCGCGCCACCAGCACGCCCGTCACCGTCAAGAACGTCGGCACCATCGACTACCTGCAAGCCTGGGAGCTGCAGCGGGAGCTGGTGAACGCGCGGGCGGACTGCTCGGAGGCCCCGGACACGCTCCTGCTGCTGGAGCACCCGTCGGTCTACACCGCGGGCAAGCGCACCGAGGACGCGGACCGGCCGACCGACGGCACCCCGGTGATCGACGTCGACCGCGGCGGGAAGATCACCTGGCACGGGCCGGGGCAGCTGGTCGGCTACCCGATCGTCAAGCTGGGCGACCCGATCGACGTGGTGCACTACGTGCGGCGCCTGGAGGAGGCGCTGATCCGGGTGTGCGACCAGTTCGGCGTCTACACCGGGCGGGTCGAGGGCCGCAGCGGCGTGTGGGTGCCCGCGGACGAGCGCGGCCCGGAGCGCAAGATCGCGGCGATCGGCATCCGGGTGCAGCGCGGTGTGACGATGCACGGCTTCGAGCTGAACTGCAACGCGGACCTGACGGCGTTCGACAAGATCGTGCCGTGCGGGATCCGGGACGCCGGCGTGACGTCGCTGTCGTTCGAGCTGGAGCGGGACGTCCCGGTCGCCGAGGCGCTCCCCCTGGCCCGCGACGCGGTGCTGGCCGCGCTGGACGGCGAGCTGGCGGTGTCGGACGACCGGTGGCTGCGCCGTGAGGATTCGGCGCCCTCGGCGCCGGGCGTGACGTTCGCCCTCCGGCCCTGAGCCACGCCCAGGACCGGAGGACGCGCGGTCACAGCTGCGGGGCGACCTTCGAGGCGATCAGCTCGAGGTGGTCCAGGTCGGACAGGTCCAGCACCTGCAGGTAGAGGCGGGTGACGCCGGTGGCCTCGCGGTAGCGGCCGATCTTGTCGACCACCTCGTCCACCGTGCCTGCCAGGCCGTTCTGCTTCACCTCGTCGGTCTCGCGGCCGATCGCGGCGGCGCGGCGGGCGAACTCGGCGTCGTCCTTGCCGACGGCCACCACCTGGGCCGCGGAGCGGATGACCGTCTTCGGGTCGCGGCCGATCTCGCGGCACGCGGCGTCCACGCGCTCGAACTGGGCGGCGGCGGTGTCCGCGTCGACGAACGCCGCGTTGAACTCGTCGGCGAAGCGGGCCGCCAGGGCCGGGGTGCGCTTCTTGCCGCCACCGCCGATGATCACCGGCGGGCGCGGCGACTGGGCCGGCTTGGGCAGCGCGGGCGCGTCGGCGAGCTGGTAGTGCTTGCCGTCGAAGGAGAACGTCTCGCCCTCGGGGGTCTCCCACAGGCCGGTGATGATCTCCAGCTGCTCGGCGTAGAGGTCGAAGCGCTCCTTGATCTCCGGCATCGGGATGCCGTAGGCCTGGTGCTCGGCGTCGTACCAGCCGGAGCCGAGGCCGAAGTCCACGCGGCCGCCGGACATCTGGTCGACCTGCGCCACGGAGATCGCCAGCACCGACGGGTGCCGGAACGTCGCGGCGGTGACCAGCGTGCCCAGCCGGATGCGGGAGGTTTCGCGGGCCAGCGCGCCGAGGGTCACCCAGGCGTCGGTCGGGCCGGGCAGCCCGGAGGCGGAGCCCATCTTCAGGAAGTGGTCGGAACGGAAGAAGGCGTCGAAGCCGTTGTCCTCGGTCGCCTTGGCGACGCGCAGGAGATCGTCATAGCTCGCGCCCTGCTGGGGCTCAGTGAAAATCCGAAGGTCCACGAGCCCACCCTATCGATTCAGCTGGTACGCCGAACCCGGTGCAGCAGCTGCACGATCACCGCTTCGATCTGGGCGCCGACCTTCTTCGGGTCCGGTGAGCTCGCGATCTCGGTCGCCGCGCTGTGCAGGGCTCCGAACAGCAGCCGCGCGGTGATCTCGACCGGGACCTCGTCCACCTCGCCCGCCTCGATCAGGTCCTCCAGGCTCGACCGGATCAGCCCGAAGCTCGCCCTGTCCTCGGCCTCCCGCCAGCGCTCCCAGCCCATCACCACCGGAGCCTCGTGGATCGCGATTCGCTGGTAGGCCGGGTCGAGGCAGCTGGAGATGAACTCCCGCAGCCCCGCCAGCGCCCGCTCCCACGGCGCGCCGCTGCCGCCCATGATCTCTTCCAGCCGCCCGAAAACCCGGCTCTCCACCTTCTCGAACGCCGCTTCGAAGAGCGCCTGCTTTCCACTGAAATGGTGATACAGGGCACCTTTCGTGACCCGGGCGCGCTTGGCGACCTCGTCGAGCGAAGTGCTGGCGTAACCCCGTTTGGTGAACAGCTCCACCGCGCTGTTCACCAGGGCCGACCGCGTGGACTCCGAATAGTCGAGACGCCTGGACCGCATTGTCACCACGCTCACAAGCTTACGCCGGTTCCCGTTTCCATACCCGTGGTATGTTCGCAGTGTCGGCACCATACCGACGGTATGCTTCAAACCCAGAGTATGGCCGGGGTCACAACTTGGGGAGGACCCGTGAGCTGGAACGACTTCTACCGACGGCGCGACATCCTGGACGCCGTCCTGACCGCGGCGGCCCGCGACCCGCAGGGCCCGCTGCCCTTCGACGAGATCCCCGGTGCCGAGAAGGCCTTCGGCACCCGTGAAAACCTCATGCTCGCGCTGCACTACCGGTGGACCCAGCTGCTCAGCGGCCACCTGCGCGCCGCGGCCGAGGGCATCGACGAGCACAGCGACCACGTGGACGCCGTCAAGCGCGCCTGGACCGCGGCGGTCCGGCGCAACCGCGCGCTCTACGAGGTCGTCGCCGCCCACCGAGACGAATACCCCGCGCTCAAGGCCGCGCACCGCGCCGAGCAGGCGATGCTCGCCATCGCGGCCGGGCTGGCCGAGCCGGACGAGCCGGTGGACGAGGTGGCCAAGGTCGGCGCCGCGTTCGAGGCCCTGCTGAGCGAAGGCCCCGGCCTGCGTCCGGCGCGCCCGTTCGACCGTCTGCTGCGAATGCTGGCCCCGAGCGCGTGATCTTCCCTAATATCCGGGCATGAAAACCTGGACCGAGGCCGACATCCCCGACCAGACGGGCCGCACGGTGCTCGTCACCGGCGCGAACTCCGGCCTCGGTCTGCAAACCTCCCTCGTGCTGGCCGCCAAGGGCGCGCGCGTGCTGATCGCCTGCCGCAACCCGGAGCGCGGCGAACAGGCGCTGCGCACCGTCTCGGCGGGCGCGGCGGCCGCTCCCGAGCTGATCTCCCTGGACCTCGCCGACCTCGCGTCGGTGCGCGCGGCGGCGGCCCGCGCCGAGGAGCTCACCGGCGGGAAACTCGACGTCCTGATCAACAACGCCGGACTGATGGCCGCTCCGAAGGGCCGCACCAAGGACGGCTTCGAGCTGCAGTTCGGCACCAACCACCTGGGCCACGCCGCGCTGACCTGGCTGCTCATGCCCGCCCTCCGGCGCGGCACGAACGCCCGCGTGGTGACGCTGTCCAGCCTCGCCGCCACCGGCGGCCGCGTCGACTTCGACGACCCCGGCTTCGAGCACCGGCGCTACAACCCGGCCGCGGCGTACAGCCAGTCCAAGATCGCCAACCAGATCTTCGCGCTGGAACTGGACCGCCGCCTGCGTGCCGCCGGTGACGACGTGATCAGCGTGGCCGCCCACCCGGGCTACACGGCCACCAACCTGAACTCGAACATGGCCAACGCGCAGGGCCACCCCATCGTGCGCAAGCTCGTCGGCGGCGTGACCTTCCTGGGCGATCTGCTGGTGGCGCAGGGTGTCCGCACTGGCGCGCTGCCGTCCCTGATCGCGGCCACCGCGCCGGACGTCAACGGCGGCGACTACATCGGCCCGAGCCTGTTCCGCGGCATCCGCGGCAACCCCACCGTGGTGCAGCCGCTGCGGGCCGCGCTGGACCGCGAGAACGGCCGCAAGCTGTGGGACCTGACGGCCAAGCTGACCGGCGTGACCCCCGACCCAGCGTAGGTCATCCGCCCCGTCCGGGGGCGTACGCTGGGGCGCGTGACTGTTGTGCCTGAAGGTCGGAAGCTGCTGCGGCTCGAGGTCCGCAACAGTGAAACCCCGATCGAGAAGAAGCCGTCCTGGATCAAGACCCGCGCGAAGATGGGGCCGGAGTTCACCGAGCTCAAGGGCCTGGTGCGGCGGGAGGGCCTGCA